>JAAEOA010000391.1 GCA_024223715.1 bacterium
AAATGGCTGTGACTCTTTAGCTGTTGTTGGATTGCATGAAAATTGGACACTGGCACTCAGGTTACCAGGTGTCGGGTGTCAGGTGTCAGGGGTGAAAACGCGAGAGCCGGCCTGAAACCCCTGGCCCAGACCTAACTTGGTATGAATCCGAAAGATAAGACATTGTTAGGAACTCTTGCAGTGAACAGCAAAAATTCGTCCTATCGCACTCTCCGAGGCGTAGGCTACGAGCCGGAGGCCAGGGCGGGCTGACACCCGACACCTGAAACCCATGCTCGGAAAAGGTTTCATCACGCCCGATAATGTCCAAAAAAAGAGCTATTTCCATAGTAAATTACGAGGTCTGAAAGAAGCAGGTTTTAAGGTTCAACATGACTACCAATAACCGGGAATTATTCCGTTGTGAAAAATTGACCAAGAATTTCGGTGGACTGACGGCTCTGCAAGGGGTTGATTTTTTGGTTTCCGAAGGTGAAATCGTGGGGTTGATCGGCCCCAACGGCGCCGGGAAAACGACCCTGTTCAATGTTATAACGGGAGTCTATCCATCCGATGCGGGCCGGTTGACGCTCAAGGGCGAGGTCCTGACGGGCCTGGCGCCCCATCAGATCAAGAAAAAGGGAATCTCCAGAACTTTTCAACAGTCCCGGCTGGTTTTGGGCTTAAGTGTTTACGATAACCTGTTCATCGGGATGCTGGAGAGTTTTCATTGCGGGTTTTTTGATACGCTCATTCGGCGCTCCCGATTCAATCGTGAACTTAGCGGAGCGATTGAAAAGGCCAATGAGCTCTTGAGCCAGTTCAATGAAGAACTGGTTGACAGG
>JAAEOA010000392.1 GCA_024223715.1 bacterium
CAGGTGGTGTTATTCAGGAACAGAAGATGTACGTAGACAACATAGTTGTTGAGTCTTTTGTTGTGGCAACGGAACATGCTCAATGGAGTAGGGTGAAGGCCTTATACCGCTAAGGTTCCGTTGACTCTCTTATTCTCAAAGGGCTTGGTTATCCAAGCCCTTTTTGTTATTTTAAAAGTCTCCCTGATTTAAAAGAATTAAGAAGGAGCATTCTCGACCTATGGACCTTTCTATCATTATTGTCAACTGGAACACCAAAAAGTGCCTGGCAAACTGTCTGGCTTCAATTGGAGAGGCTTGTCCAGGCCTGCAATACGATGTCCACGTAGTGGATAATGCATCCAGTGATGGTTCCGAAGAAATGGTCAGGGAACAATTCCCCGAAGTTCAACTTTTGCAGTCGGGTGCCAACCTGGGGTTTAGTAAGGCCAATAACCTTATTTTGCCCCAAGCTAAAGGTCGTTTCATCATGCTCTTGAATCCTGACACAGTGGCTACCAAAGGGGCGTTCAGAAAACTTATTCAATTTGCCGAAAGCAAACCGGATCTGGCGGCTGTTTCGCCTCTGTTAACCGATGAAAACAATCGACCAACAATAACCTATGGTTTTTTCCCTTCCCCGCGGTTTCACTGGATGGGGTTTTGGGATCCGTTGCGACTTTTGCGCTTTGTGGGCATGGGGGGGCGCGTGGTGCACATCCCCAAGCGATCTGACCCATCAACAAAAGTCGATTATATTGCCGGTGCCTGTTTCTTAATGCCCCGGGCCATGGTCAATACCATTGGCCTTCTGGACGAACGTTTTTTTATGTATTTCGAAGAAACAGACTGGTGTTTGCGGGCTAGAAAAGCGGGTAAGGAAATCTGGTATTATTCAGATGCTGAAGTGGCTCATCTCGAAGGCCAGGCAGCCGCCAGGGTTAGCCTTTTCAGTATTCGACAACTCCAAAAAAGCTATCGCCAGTTTGTAGCTAAAAACTATGGTCAAAGTAAGGTTGGACATTATCGCATCGCTCAGTTTTTTGAATACACTTTAAAAGCAATTTTGAGAAGTTTGGCCCTTCGGAATCGGCCCAAAAACATGAGTCTTGCCACTGGATATCGGGAAAGAGCCCGCCTCCAGCTTCAGAAAAAAATTATGATTGAACCACCGAAGTAGTTTTTTAGATTAAAGGTTTTTCAGCGACAGCCAGTAAAAATGTCCCGGGCTGGTCTTTGGGTGTTTCTGCTTCTGCAGCAGCCAGATCTTTCGCAAGAGTGGTGCAATGTAAACGGCCAAAATTGAAGCCTTCTTTTATTCCCTGCAAAAATAGTTCCTGAGCTAAATCACTGCGAAATAAATTTTGAGTTTCCAGAACATTAAAACCGATATCGCCAAGCAGGGTTTTTAAGGAGTCTTCCCTGAAATAACGAACTACGTGGTGATCAGTCTTGTGCTTTTCAATCAACTCAAGGTCTTGAATGGTTTCGAGGGTATCGACGGTGAAAATAATGCGTCCACCAGGCTTCATAATTCGCAGACATTCAGTCAGAACCTCTTCATGATTGTCAATATGCTCAATAACACAGACACTGAAAATCAGGTCAAAATGGTCGGCAGCAAATCCAATTTGTTCAAGGGGGCGGTCATCAAAGTCAGCTTTGGCTTTGTTCCTGAAAATTTGGGCATAACTTCGGGCATCAGCAATGAAGGAACTGTTCACATCGATGCCGGTAATGTGATTGACCTTTTCTCCAAATAGAAAAGTTTGCAACCCATCACCACAACCAATGTCCAGAGCACGTTCGTCCCCCCGGAATTGGGCACGATTCATCATTTCCCCAAATTCAAGAATTTTGAAGGGGCTGTAGGTAAACCGGATGTGGGGGTACAGTCCCAATCTCATGAGGAATTTCAGAAAAGTTTTTTTCATGCTATTTTCGCCCGGCCCGACGCAGCATTTCCTGCTCGTCATCAGTGAGGCTCTGTAGCCCGTTCCGGGAAATCTTATCCAGAATGCGATCGATCTCGTTTTGATTTTTCGATGGTCCTGATTCATTCTGGCTGGACTGGTGTTTATTGCTTTGAGTTGAATTTGAATCCGGCTTCTTGGATGACCCAAAATCTGGCCGCACAATTTTTATTTTACGTTTGGCCTGAGCTTTTTTCCAAGCCGAACTCAGGGCACTGCCTTTGAACATTTGCCCGCTCAGTCCGGGAATGGTGATCTGGATAAAAATGAAGCCAGCCAAAAGACCACCAAGGTGAGCCAAATGGGCCACACCATCGGAGCTGGAGGCACTGAACAAATCCATCAGCCCATAAATGACCACTAAATATTTAGCTTTCAGGGGAATGATTCCCATAATGTAAATAACGTTGTTGGGAAAGCTCATGCCATAGGCCAGCAGTAGGCCCATGAGCGCTCCTGAAGCACCGAACATCATTCCATAGGGGTTTCCCATGCCAATTAATTGAAACAGCCCATAAAGTACAGCACCACCAAGTCCGCACACAAAATAGAAAATTATAAAAGTTCGCTGGCCCCACAGGGCTTCAATTTGGGTACCGAACATCCATACCCCAAGCATGTTCCACATAATATGCTGGAACCCGCCGTGCAGGAACATATAAGTAACGAAGCGCCAAACCTGAAAATGATTCACAGCTAATTGGGTATTATACGCACCCCAATGCACTAACAAATCCTGATTCTGGCCGGTCCGTAAAAACTGCTGCAGAAAGAAGATAACCACATTGGCAATCAGTAGAATCTTCACTGTGGGAGTGAGCTGGAACCCGGAAAAGGCCATACGGCCGCCATTATTGATCCTCATTATTAAAATCGCTCCATCTGCGGTAAATGATCAGCAGGCAAACAGTCTGTTTACCCAAATGTACACAACTTTGGTATCGGGACCAACCATTATCAACTGAAACAAAAAAGGGAAGGCCAAAATGGCCTCCCCTTTTTGATCAAACCCAAAGGTTTGAAGTGGCTAGTCCTACCGGAACATGTTTTCCAGTGATTCCGCAGCCTGTTTGGAAATCAACGGAGAAGGACCTGCAGTCGCATATCCGCTGATATCTTCTCCGTAAGTCGGGTCCCAGACGAGGTTGTCAATATTGACGTGCTCGTAGGAAGAACCGGTCAGGGTATTAATCGCATCCAGGAAGCCGTTGGCAATCATGCCGTAGCCCTTCTGGTTGGGATG
>JAAEOA010000393.1 GCA_024223715.1 bacterium
AGGGGCGCCCGTGAAACGGCTTTCAGTCAAGTTCGGCAATCTCCAGCGAATTTCGGTCCTGGTTCGGTACGTTTGGTTAATGTTCAGAGTAGGTGCTGAAATAGCAGGAAATATCTGAATGGCATTTCGGTATAGGTTCGGCAGTTCGGTCCATGAGAGTTACCCATTCAGAAAAGTCTTTGAATTCTTAAACTTTCTGATCCATATTTTCGGAGGAAGTGGTTCTCATAATCCCTTGGTCGAAGGTTCGAGTCCTTCAGGGCCCACCAATTCATAGAAAATCATAAGGTTACGAGCGCTGGACCAAGAGATGCATAGTCCCTTGGTCATAGCCTGCCTGGGAGATCCATCTGGGGTCACCACATCCAGCATCAGGGTATTCACCTAGTTGCGGGCTATTTGCGTCCCTTCGCTTTGGCAAAGGCACTAGCCAGAGCGCCGCTGGTTGCATTCGGTTGCGATGATTTCTGAAGTCTCTTTTCTTTACCACCTGTATTAGCCTGTTTTCCAGGTTGCCGTTTGCCACGATCAGTCGGGGCTGGTTTGGCTGAAGTGTTACCCTCATCATCAAAAGGTATTGTGGCTTCAATAAGGATGATCCTTGGCCTGTATTTTTTATAATCAGCTCCCAGCAGTACGTTTTTCTCTCCGCCCTCGACATCAATTTTTAAAAAATCTATTTCAGTGTCCACAAACTCATCAGAGTATAAGAAGAATAAACGCCCTTTTCCACACTGTTCAACAGCCAACTCACAGATGACGAATGGCCATGCGCACTGCCACCACCACCAAATCTTTCCCAATTCAGTCCTCGTAAAGAAAACCCGGCCTCGCCAGCGCGCTTTCCGGCCCATCCCGGCCATCAGGCCAACGGCTCCCCTGCCGTGCCCTGCGGGTGACAGCACTATGGGTTGAACGAAGGGAACATCAGCCGAACAAACCGGTCGGCGGTGCCCG
>JAAEOA010000394.1 GCA_024223715.1 bacterium
ATAATGAGAAGAGTTGCCACTAAGGCACCGGCGGTTTTTATTTTCAAATTTTTTCTGAAAATCGATTTCGGCCTCGTGACCAGTCCCGGCTCAAGCAATATTTTCTTCGCAAAGAGATCCTTGGCAAAGAGGGAATCGGTCTGAACGGCAGCCTCAGCAGAAGGAGCGATGGTTTCGAGCACCTTTCCGGGCAGGTACTTTTTGCAATACAGCGTTGTCAGTGATCCGGTGTCACTGGCACCCGTAAAGTAAAAACCTCTGAAAAGAATAGGGTCAACAAATCGGCTCTCCATACACAAAATTTCAATGTAATCCGCCAGAGGTTCTTTGAAAGAGGCCAGCTCTTCCGGGAATAGAGCAGCACGGTTGGCAATATTCGGCGAAATACTGCCGCCTTCTCCCATGAATTGCAGTTTTTTTACCCTGTCGGTCAGGTCATCAAAAGCCTGAAAAAAAATATAAGAAGGAAATGGCGCATCCAGTGGATTCGCGTTGGACCAGCCAAGGATCTGATCCTGTTTATCTACTGCCATCTCGCTAAAAAATTCAGAAAAGCCCAGGATTCTTTTCATCTGGGTAACGACCAGATACAGTGGTATACGAACCTGCAAACGGTTCTGGATGTGCTGGAGCCTGGCCAGAATCTGCTTGGCTTTCTCCCTTCTGACATCCATGGAATCATTGGCCAGTTCATGGGCAGATACCAGCACAAGTAAGCCGTTGATGGGAGAGCGACCCCTCTGGTCGGCCAGCAGGCCCAAAAAGGCATCCCATTCGGCTTTTTCCAGCTCATTCTCAAACTCTTTTGCCGCCCGCGCAGTGCTGTCGATACAGCCGGCCTCGTTCGTCATGACCCCACGGTCGATGCCGTTCCGGG
>JAAEOA010000395.1 GCA_024223715.1 bacterium
AGATTTGATTAAACACGGGATATTTCTGTGTTTTCGGTTGAAGAATAGTGAGTACTTTTGTAAAAAAGCACCCAGCGACATTCTCTTGGGCACAACCCATCTTTCAGGAGATCCAATTCCTCTAATATGATGAGCAGGGGTTTTTCCTGGCTAAGCTTAGCCTGCACTCGCAGGGCATATTTGGGAGTCCATTCTCATATTTTCTTTTCGGCAAAAAAAACTAAATATTTCCTTAAAATCCGAGATATGATGCCGATGGGTATTCAGGTAATAAAGCATGTAAATATTGACGGTGTGGAGCGGAAGATATGGCTTTCATTAACTGGACCGATGATTTCAAAACAGGCAATCAAACCATAGATGACCAACATCATGGTCTGGTGGAAACCGTCAACAAATTTGATGACGCTGCCTGCAAGGGCAAAGGCTCTCGCATTATGAACGAGATTTTGACGGAGTTGATTGATTACACGGCCGAACATTTCACCTGCGAAGAAGGCATCATGGAAGAAGCGGGCTACCAAAAGCTAAAACTCCATAAAAGCCAGCATCAACAGTTGCTTGAAAGGGTCGAAAAATTTCAGTTTGAATTCAACAATAATGGAAAACGAATAACCAAGGATTTGAGGGAATTTCTTAAATATTGGTTGACCAATCATATCCTAAAAGAAGACAAGGACTTTGCTAATTCCACTGCGGTAAAATCATAGAAACCCCCCAATTAATAGCAAATTTGTGTTATAATATTAGGATACTGCGTCGAGCCTTGCATTAAGGCTCGGTTTTTGGAATTTCAGGGATTTGCAAGGGGATTGGAAATGTCCAGAATTATTGGTTTACTGACCATTTTAAGTTGTTTGTTATTGGCATTGACCGCCCAGGCGGACATCGTGATTAACGAAATCATGTACAACTCGCCCGGGTCTCCGGATGTTGAGTGGGTGGAGCTGTACAACAATGGCTCAACGACTGTAGAGCTGGATGATTATTATTTGGTGGATTCTGATACGTCGCATCCCCACTGCTTACTGATGGGCGATTTGCCAGCCGGTGAATATCTGGTGGTTGTTGGCGATTTTTCCCTGTTCAGCAATCGTTATCCCACAGTGAGCAATATCAACATCAATGCCTTTGATCCTTCGGGAACCGGATTTGGTTTGGGTAACGGTGGCGATACGGTTCAGCTTTTTGATGACGACGGTTTTCTTGCTGACGCTGTGGCTTACGACGACGGTGGTGCATGGCCAGGTTCCGCCGATGGTGGCGGTCCTTCCATTGAATTGATCAATCCTTTTCTGAACAATCAGGTGGCCACTTCCTGGGATCCCAGTGCTGTGGAAGGGGGAACTCCCGGACAAATCAACAGTGTTTATGTGGACAATCAGGCCCCGGTTATTCACGATACGGACCGCTCTCCAAAACTTCCTCAGGTGGGAGAAGGAGTGCTCATTACAGCTGAAGTAACCGATGCGACGGCCTTGGACCGTGTCGAACTTTTTGTGGACCTGGGCGCAGGATTTGTTTCTCAACTCATGTACGATGATGGAGCCCACGGCGATGGCGCCGCAGCAGACAGTCTCTTTGGGGCTATCATTGAAAGTCAGCCTGAGGGTAATGTCATTCGGTACTATGTGGCTGCTTATGATGACATCGGCCAGGTGGTTACCAAACCTTCTGATGCACCTACGGGCTTTCATGCCTACACAGTGGGTTACACACCCAATTATTCTTTGCGCATTAATGAAGCGATGGCTGCCAATGCCACAACTCTGGCCGACGAAATGTCTGAATTCGATGATTGGCTGGAGATTTACAATAATTCCGAATCAGCGATGGACCTGGAAGGCATGTTCCTGACCGATAACCTGGGTGCTCATCGAAAATGGGAATTGCCCGCGGTGACCATTCCCGGCGGCGGTTTTATTATTGTCTGGCTGGACGATGATATAACCCAAGGTCCTCTTCACGCCTCATTCAAGCTTTCGGCCGGGGGCGAAGAAATTGCTTTGTACGATTCTGAAGAGCACGGCAATACTCTTTTGCATGGCTTCAAATTCGGCATTCAAAACGACGATATTTCCCTGGGGATTTTGGACTGGGCGCAAACCGGTCTGCCTGGACAAAACCGGACCCAGCTGGTTTCCCTGCCTGAGTATTTTACGAGTCCGACTCCGGGTGCCAGCAATGAGTACAATGTCTACCCGGTGGCCATTAACGAATTTTTGACCACCAGCAATTCCGGTGGGGTAGATGACTGGATCGAATTGGTGAACCGTTCAGAGCAGGCTGTTGATATCAGTGGCTGGGGCTTGAGTGACGATTCCGGCAATGTCCTGAAATGGGTTTTCCCTTTGGGCACAATTCTGGATCCAGGCGAATTAATTGTCGTCGATGAAATGGAGCTGGGATATTCCCTCAGTTCTGCCGGAGAAGAAATTCAACTGACCTTGGCCGACGGATTGACAGGAATTGACTATATCAGTTTTGACGAACAACAGGCTGACGTCAGCTTTGGCCGGGTGGACAATACCAGTTTGTGGACTTCTTTTGAAACCCCAACTCCCTGGGAAACCAATCCTTCGGGTCCCAGTCCTGTGAATGAAAGCATTCTGCCGTTGGCTTTGAATGTTCAGGGCGCTCATCCGAACCCTTTCAACCCAATGACTCAAATCCGTTTTGAGTTGCCCCGCACCACTCACGTTTCGGTGGGTATTTACAGCCTGAACGGTCGCTTGGTTCGCAACATCGACGCCGGTGTTATGCAAGCCGGTAGTGGGCAGGTCCTTTTTAATGGCCGGGATAATGAGGGTCGTGCTTTGGCCAGCGGGATTTTCTTCGCCAAGGTGAATGCTGGTGTAGAAAGTGCCATCGTCAAAATGACCTTGGTTAAGTAATTTTCCTATAATTTGACAATTAAAAGGGCCCCTTTACGGGGCTCTTTTTTTGGCCTGCCTATTGCAATCTCCTGAGCAAACATCATCTGTGAATTCTGAGCCCAAAAAGGGCCATTTGGTACAACATCCATGCTGTCATGGGTTTGCCTCATTCATCTGATTTGTTCCGGGAGGGACATGGAAATGCTTAAATTCTCACGCCTGGTCATATTTTTTGCGCTCCTGGCTATTATCTCCACCCTTTCCCTGGCCGATTTTCAGTCTGCCTGGGCTCGCGACTGGGTGGTGCCCGAACAGGCGCCCACCATTCAGGCGGCCATGGATTCCTGCGTGACGGGTGATGTTGTGGTTATTCAACCAGGCTTATACGAAGACTGCACTCACTTGAGCAACGGAGCCCTGCACATTGCGGTTTTGCCGGTTGGGGTGAGTGTGCGCGGAGAATCCGGAAATGCGGAAGACGTTGTACTGGATGCTGGGTATTTGGGGCGTTGTTTTGAAATCAGAAACAATACGACAGATTTTTCCATCGAGAATATTACCATGCGCCGGGGCCGTGCTTTCAGCCCGCTGGGTAAGGGTGGAGCAGTTTTTGCGATGTTCTCCACTCCGGTGTTTCGCAATTGTGTTTTTGACAGCAACTATGCGGAGTTTGGAGGAGGCGGAATTTCCGCCGGTTATGGCGACTCACTAATTATTGAAAATTGTATTTTTACCGATAACGAAACCGATGGCATTGGAGCGGCGATTCAGGTCAGCCGAACCGAAACGACCATCAAAAACACAACCATAAATGGGTCCAGGGGAGCCTCCATTCATTATGCCACCGACGGTGTCACTCTTGAAAATTGTCTCATCACAAATGGAGCCAATGAGGCTCTGGTTCAGAATTCCGAAAACGATCCTGATCCGGTGTTGAGCTGCTGTGATTTGTATGGAAATGATGAAGATTATTCGACCTTCTTTGAAGGAGCTCTCGATCAGGATGGCAACATTTCCCAGGACCCACTTTACTGCAATCCCCTATTCGGAGACTTGCAGCTGTATTCCGTTTCACCCTGCGCAGAAGAAAATTCAGGAGATTGCGGTACCATAGGCGCCCTTGGTGTAGGGTGCGGTACTGGAGCCTCGACTTACGTTATTCAAGCCGACGGATCCGGAGATTTTCCGACCATTCAGGCCGCCATTAATATTGCAGCCACAGGAGATACTATTTTCCTGGCCGACGGGACCTTCACTGGAACCGGTAATCGGAATATCGATTATCTTGGCAAAGCTGTCACGATTGCCGGTCTTAGTGGTGATCCTGCCGTGGCCATTATCGATTGCCAGGGAAGCTTGGAACAGCCCCAGCGTGGTTTCTATTTCCATTCCAATGAATTGTCTACTTCGGTTCTGAAAGATATTTCAGTAACCAATGGCAATGTTGGATTTGATGGTGGAGCCATTCTATGTGAGTCTTCCCCTTTGATTGAAAATTGCCATTTCTATCAGAACCATGCCGACCGCGGGGGGGCCATTTTTTGTGATCATGGATCTCCGGAAATAAAAGACTGCAAGTTCTCCCAAAACGAAGGTCGTTTTCGTGCTGGTGGAGTTGGCCTGCTTTCATCCGAGGCAATGATTGTTGATTCCCTGTTTACGGCCAACTGGGGCTATATGGGCGCGGCCCTTTTCCTGCCCGATTCATCGGCTGTAACCATGACCGGGTGCACCCTGACCAACAACGCAAATTCTTTGGATAAAGCCACTATTGGTCTGGATGGAAACTCCAGCATCGCAGTTCACAATTGCATTATTGCCAACGGTCCTCATTTTGCTTTTGGAGAATATGATCAGGGAAGTGCCTCCATTGTCGGTAGCGATGTGTATGGTCATGGACAGGGCGATTACACTGGCCCTGTTGCTGGACAATTGGGGAACAACGGCAACATCTCCCTGGATCCACTTTATTGTGATGAAGGGGCTGGCGATTTCACCCTGCGTGGCGATTCTCCTTGCGCCGCCGCCAGTGCGCCTAACGGAGTTCGCATGGGGAATCAACCCGTTGGCTGCAATTCCCCGGCAATTTTCTCCAATCTTTCAGCAAATATTCCGGAAAACACTGCCACCAGTTCAGGTGTGAGTCTGGTTGATTGGAACAACGACGGTCAGCTTGATTTCCTGATAACCAACGAAGGTTCAGCCAATGAAGGATACGATGGGGCCGGTAACTGGACTTATGCTGTACACGAATCAGATGGTGCCACCTTCTACCTGGGCTCAGTAGCTGGAGCCTTTGGTGACTTCGATCGCGATGGTGACTTGGATTTGTATTTGTCATCCAATGAAGTTCCCAATCTTTTGGTGGAAAATGATGGGGGAGTTTTCAGTATTGTTGGCAACGACAGTTTGGAATTTTTTGGCAACAAAGGACAATCTTCCTGGGCCGATTACAACGGTGATGGTTTCCTCGATGTTTTTGTAGCCAGCACCGATGGTGAAAGTGCTCTGATGAAGTCCGACGGCGAAGGCAGTTACACCAACGAAACGGTTGGTGATTTGTCTGAAACAGGAAATTGTGTGAGCAGTTCCTGGGCCGATTATGACAACGACGGAGACCCGGATTTGTACCTGGTACACGATGGTGAAGCCGACAAACTCCTAAAAAACGGTGATGGCTTTACTCTTATTGAAGAATCCCCTCTGGGGAATATTGGCTCCGGCCGAGGAGTTGCCTGGGGCGATTACGACAACGATGGTGATTTGGATCTTTATCTGGCTATTGACGATGCTGAAAACCAATTGCTCCGCAACGACGGTGATGATGAATTCACAGCAATAGTGGCTGGTCCCATGAACGATGAAGGCCCAGGCCGCAGTGGCATTTGGGGAGATTGGGACAATGACGGTGACCTTGACTTTTTCCTGACCAATAACGGAACTGCAGACCACCTCCTGCGAAACAACGCAGGAACCTTTGCCGACACCGGTGACCCTGTTTTTGCAGCTCCAGACAGTAGCCAGGGCGCCGCTTTTGGCGACCTGGATAACGACGGTGATCTGGACATTGTGGTGGCTATTCGTAATGGCGGAACGCGTCTGTATAGAAACAATACCATCAACGAAAACCATTGGTTGAAATTGGATCTGAAAAATGTGGAAGGAATGGCTGGTGGCCTCGGGGCCCGGGCCCAACTTTTCACCGACGATGATAAGATCCAGATTCGGGAAGTTACCGGTAGCAGTGGCTGGCATAGTTCCGATGATGTGACGGTTCATTTTGGGCTTGGCGCGGCAACCATGATCGATTCATTGTATGTCACCTGGCCCGGAGGTGAAGCCCTCAGTGTGGTCGATGTGGCAGTTGATCAGCTGCTGGTAATGGTGGATGAATACCAGAACCAGTTGAGTGATGTGCCCGAAAGCTGGGCCTTGCGTCCTTTCCGTTTGGATCAGGCATTCCCCAATCCGTTTAATCCCGTAACCACCATTCGGTTTGCGATTCCTGAAAGCCGGGACGTATCGCTGCAAATATATGATGTGGCCGGTCGCCGGGTTCGGACTTTGGTCAGTGAATATCGTTCTGCCGGAAATTATTCTGAAGTCTGGCGGGGTCGGGATGATGCAGGGCGCACGGTGGCGGCCGGGGTTTATTTTTACCGGTTGGAATCGGGGCGGTTTCAACAGACCAGAACTTTGACTCTGGTGAAGTGATAAGAGCCTCTGGTTTCATACAGAGATGTAAAAAATATAAAATGGAGAGTTTGTAGCTCTCCATTTTTCATGGATATCAATTTAACATTTCCCTAAAATTCGCTCCCCGGGGATAGTTCTTAAATCCCAAAACCTGGTCACGACCCCTGCACACAAGAAGTATCCTGCAAATCAGCCTTCTGAATATGGTTGACCTGCAATACCCAGATTTAAGTGACCCAATTTAGATTCATTGTTGCCACGGTCATTACAGTTGAAAAAGACACGGAGATTTAGGTGGCCCGGACTTCGTCAGGCTCCCGGTTGTTCGGTTGTACGGGGTTTCAAGTGGTGCAAATGTAAGGAAATTGCTATCATTGGATCGTGAAAACTAAAGGAAATTTTGGGGATTCAGTATGTGTCCCAATTCATTTTGAAAGTGACTCCATTCATGTCTTTAACTCTGACCACACCCGACGACATGCACTTGCATTTGCGAGACGACAGGGCTCTCTCCTGTACCGTTCCCCACACTGCTGCACAGTTTGGTCGTGCGGTGATTATGCCCAATCTGGTTCCTCCGGTGACAACAGCTGATAGGGCTGCAGCCTATTGTGATAGAATCCAGGCAGCCATACCAGCTGGAGCCTCCTTCTCTCCATTGATGACGCTTTATCTGACTGACAAGACTACAGCAGATGAAATTTTCAGGGCCAGAGACGGTGGTCTGGTTGTTGCGTGCAAGCTTTATCCTGCTGGTGCCACTACAAATTCCGATTTGGGCGTGACTTGCCTTGAAGGTTTGGATCCCGTTCTTAATGCCATGGCTGAGACGAAAATGCCTTTGTTGGTTCACG
>JAAEOA010000396.1 GCA_024223715.1 bacterium
AGCTTTTTCCGGCTCCAATGACCCGGAGGAATTGGAAATAGCCAAAGAGATTCAGGGGGATATCCTGACTGCTGTACAGAGCGTAGGTCGTCCCGTCCGTAAAAATTGCGGTTCCTGTCACTTCTACGGCGGCGGTGGTGACGGCGTCAAGCATGGTGATCTGGATTCTTCCATGACAAAGCCGAATAAGGCTCTGGATGTACATATGGGTTCCTCCGGTCAAAATTTCCAGTGTGTTAGGTGTCATACCACCACAGTGCATCATGTTGCCGGACGGATTTATTCAAAGCCCGCCTCCAAAGACCGTAAAAGTCTTATTGAACACGACCTTACACCTAAAATTATGTGTGAATCATGCCACAGCAGCACGCCCCACAAAGCGGGATCCAAGGCCAACGATCACACCGACAAAGTGGCCTGCCAGAGCTGTCATATTCCGAAATTCGCAAGGGTGTTACCCACAAAAATGTGGTGGGACTGGTCCAAGGCCGGAAAGAAGAAAGACGGTAAACCATATAAAGAGAAAGGACCTTTAGGTAAACTCAGCTATATGAGCATGAAAGGTGAGATGAAATGGGCCAAGAATGTAAAACCCGAGTACTTCTGGTTCAACGGTTCCATCAATACCTTGACGGTAAGAGACATAATCGATCCTGGCCAAGTCGTACAAGTCACGGCTCCGGTAGGCAGCAGGGAAGATATTAATGCAAGGATTTTCCCGTTTAAAATTCATCGGGGGAAACAACCCTATGACACAGTGCACAAAACGCTGCTGGCCCCTCTTTTGTCCGGAAAAGACGGTTATTGGACTACATATGACTGGCAGGATGCCCTTGCCAAAGGGATGAAAGCGTTCAATCTTCCTTACTCCGGTCAATTCGACTTTGTGGAGACCAGCTATGTTTTTCCCACAACCCACATGGTGGCACCCAAAAGCGACGTGGTGAACTGTTCCGAGTGTCATGTAAAAAAGGACAGCAGGCTGGCCAATCTGGCAGGCTTTTATATGCCCGGCCGTGACAGTTTCAAATTCCTCGACATCGCAGGATGGGCAATAATTTTGGCATCCTTGGGTGGGGTCGTTCTCCATGCTCTTGGGAGAGTTTTTACCAATGGAAGAAATAAGAAGGAGTAATCCATGGCATCAGAGAAAATGACGAACATTTATTTATATACTAGGTACGAGCGTTTCTGGCACTGGCTGCAAATGGTGCTG
>JAAEOA010000397.1 GCA_024223715.1 bacterium
AAGGTGGGAAAGGCTGTAATCATTGGTGCAGGGGCAATCGGTCTTGAGATGGCAGAGGCTCTGACTGACCTCTGGGGTATTGAAACCGCTGTTATTGAAATTACGGATCAGTTACTCCCGGGGGTTATCAGCGCGAATCTGGCGCAGATGGTACAATATCACCTAAAAGAAAATGCCGTCTCGCTTTATCTCAATGAAAAGGTTGAGCGATTTGATGGCGATAAACGTGTAGAAAAAGTGGTTACAAATAAACGAGTTCTGGAAACAGACCTGGTAATTATTGCGGCAGGTGTGACACCCAACTCTGATCTTGCCAAAGACGCCGGCTTGGAGGTCTCCGTCGACGGGGCCGTAAAGGTTAATAAAAGACTGCAAACTTCAGATCAGGATATTTATGCCGGTGGTGACTGTGTTGAGGTGACCAATTTGATCACGGGAAAACCAGGGTACTATCCTTTTGGATCACAGGCCAACAGGCAGGGGCGCGTAATCGGCACCAACCTGGCAGGCGGGAATGACGAGTTTGAAGGGGCCGTCGGAAGCTTTGTCATTAAGCTTTTTGAAATATCGGTGGCCAGTGCAGGACTGAATCTAAAATCAGCAAGAAAAGAGGGTTTTGACCCATTGAGCGCTTTTGTGGTTCAGTTTGACCGGGCCCACTTTTACCCTGAAAAGGATCTTATGTACCTGGAACTTATTGTGGGAAAAAGCACCGGACAGATACTGGGCATCCAAGGCCTTGGAAATAAGGGCGATGGTATGGTTGCACGGATTAATGCCGTTGCTTCAATCCTTAAGTACAAGCCCACAACATCTGATATCAGCAACCTGGAACTCCCCTATTCACCACCAT
>JAAEOA010000398.1 GCA_024223715.1 bacterium
GCCCTTGTAGTAACCCCACTATTATCTTACCCCAAACGACTCATTGATATGCCCACGGCTAAAACAATGAAACGGGGAAGTTATACCATTGATAGCAGAATAATGCCTCCCGGTGGTGGCACCACTGGTGCCGGTGTGCTCATGGGTTTTGACGTTGGAGTGACTGACAAATTTCAACTTGGTGTCTCCTACGGCGGTGACGGTATTGTTGGCCGCGGTGATGTATCGTGGTACAACTGGCCCGGCGCTCACATGAAATTCCGAATTTTTGACGAATCTTATCGTGGCCCTGCTTTTATAGTGGGTATTGACATGCAGGGATTCGGTGGAAAAGCGAGTGGTTATCGTGGATTTACGTATAAATCGGCGGGGTTCTTTGGAACACTGAGCAAAGGGTTTGCACTGGGAAAACGGTCGGGTATCGATTGGCATTTCATGGTGAACTACTCACTGGAAGATTCAAAAAATGTGACCTGGCCCAATGCCGTTCTCGCTACTGATATTCAGTTCAACAGTTCCGTTTTTGCAATTGTTGAGTACGACTTTGCTTTTAATCAGCTAGATATAAATGAAGA
>JAAEOA010000399.1 GCA_024223715.1 bacterium
GCGTCCAGGCGTCCATAACATCCTGCTTCTGTCCCTGCTGGCTAAAAAAGACAAACTGTCCGGCTTCGTCGGGCCGCAGGACCATGGCAAGCAGATCGAGCAAGGTGCTCTTGCCGCATCCGCTCATCCCAACAAGTGCGACCTTTTCACCCCGACGAACAACCAACTCCGGCACCGCCAGGGTAAAGCCCTGAACTCCGGGCCACCTTTTGGTTACATTGGTCAAGCGAAAGACCTCTTCTTCTTTAGCGACACCGGTCCCAGGCGTCACCGATTGTTTTTTTTCTTTTGGCGAAGATTTATTTTGGCTGTCGGCCACGATGGAATTCTCCCTGGTTACACCTTCTCAATTATTTTATGTCTCGGAATGTCTACAACTTTTTGGGAATATATTTTTTTTTGGCCGCCCACGTTGGGGAATCACATGGAAAGATGGAATAGTGGAATAGTGGGCATAAAAAACGGAAAACGGACTATCATTCCAGTTCTGTTTACCCAATCCTTAAGGCATCAAACTCAACGGCACTCTGTAAACAGCGTCTCCCGGTTCCTTGGCCCCGAAACTTGTCCAGTTGGCCAGATCGTCATGGATTGAAGTATATCGTTTAATCTTAGATTTTAGATTATTAACAATGGTTTGTTGCTCCCCCAGACTTAAACGGTACCAATCCTCTTCCGTAAGTCGCATAATATTGCTGCGGTATGGCAAGTCGTCCAGAAATACGGCCAGAATACCCAGCTCACCCAGATTCTGGTTTGGTTTTCGGCTGAACTGATCGGGATCGCGGGATGTTTGGGCTGCAACCGACAGGATACGGTTAAAGAAATCTCTGGCCCCGGTCCGCTTGGTTCTCTGAGCCTCGTCAAGCACCACCTCTAACCGCCAGCTTAAGTCGCTGAGCTGATTTTTGGTCAAGAGCACAGTCACATTAAACGTCGGCGTGTCGGGTCTGGCAAGATCCATGTCTGAAACCCAGGCTTTGACCACTTCCGGAGATTTGATGCCGCTACGGGCGCCAAGAAATTCCAGCTGCATGGCATACCCCAGTATGGCGGCTTTACGAACGGCCTCCTGCACGGTATCTTTTGAGTGAGCGGCGGATGCATCCGGCAGAACCAGACGCTCACCGGCACCTGTGGCTCTCACCAACTCCACCATTTTCGCGCCGACACCTTCAACCACGCCACCAAAAC
>JAAEOA010000400.1 GCA_024223715.1 bacterium
ACTTCATTCATGTACGATGATAAGGAACTCAAAGAATACCGGGACCTTTTAAAACCTCCTGAGCATTTTGAAGAAGGTTTTGACTGGAAAGCCATTGTTGGAGCGATCTTCATTGGTTTTCTCATGATGCCCGGAAGTATGTATCTTCAGCTGGTCATCGGTACCGGAATAGGTCCTGCAGCCCGTTGGGTCACCATTATCCTCTTTGCCGAAATCGCAAAACGATCTTACACTGAACTTAAGCAGCAGGAAATTTTTATTCTTTATTATATGGCAGGAGCCGCTCTGGCTTCCCCTTTCCAGGGTCTTTTGTGGAGCCAGTATCTCGTCCAGTCCGATGCTGCCCATATGCTAGGGTTAACCGAATTCATTCCCACATGGGTGGCACCAGCGGCCGAATCCATGTCCCTTATTGAAAGAACTTTTTTTCACCGCGACTGGATGATTCCTATACTCTTGCTGGTGGGGTCCCAGATCATTCAGCGTATCGATCATTTCGGGCTGGGATATGCCCTCTACCGGATCACATCGGATGTGGAGAAACTCCCTTTTCCTATGGCGCCGGTGGGGGCTCTGGGTACCATGGCTCTGGCCGAGTCCACTGAAGAAAAAAAGAGCTGGAAATGGCGAGTTTTTTCCATAGGCGGGGTCATCGGACTGGCTTTCGGCGGCATCTATGTTCTTTTGCCCACTGTTTCGGGCCTTCTTTTTACAGAACCCATACGGCTGATTCCGATCCCGTGGGTTGAGCTCACGCGCCATACCGAAAGCGTGCTTCCAGCGGTTGCCACCGGAATTCAACTCGACATAGGACTCATATTTATTGGAATGGTTCTTCCCTTCTGGGCGGTGATGGGAGGGCTTGTGGGGATTTTGATTACGGTGGTGCTCAACCCGGTTCTATACAGCAAAGGAATTTTGCATCGCTGGCACATGGGAATGGGGACCGTAGATACGATCTTTTCTAACAATTTTGATTTTTACATGAGCTTCGGAATCGGGCTGGGGCTTGCCATCGCATTTGTGGGTGTTTGGTCCGTAGTGCGTTCTTTTGGACAGAAAGGTTCCGGACAGGGAGGGAGCTTGCGAGACCTGTTTCACCCGCCGCCCGGAAGGGGGGATTTCAATTTCTGGATCTCCATCGGGATTTATGTTTTTTCAACTTTGGCATACGTCGGCCTCTGTGTCTGGCTCGTTCCTAACTTTCCTTGGATCTTCTTCCTTGGCTACGGTTTTGTTTATACACCCATCATTTCATACATCACTGCGCGAATGGAGGGAATTGCCGGACAGTTCGTGAGTCTCCCACTTGTTCGGGAAGCGAGTTTTATCGCCGGTGCGAAGTTCTTCGGTTACCAAGGTATTGAAATCTGGTATGCTCCCATTCCGATCCACAACTATGGTGAAGCCACCGTTCATTTTCGCCAGATTGAGCTGACCGGAACCAGCATCCGCGGAATCATTAAAGCGGAAATCGTGGTCTTTCCTGTGGTGATGGTAGCGAGTCTGCTCTTTTCACAGTTTATCTGGCGACTTGCCCCTATACCATCCAGTCAATACCCCTACGCCCAGGAATTATGGCATCTCCAGGCCTTAAACACCCTTTTGATGCAGACCT
>JAAEOA010000401.1 GCA_024223715.1 bacterium
AAAAGAGAATGGACGCAAAGGTAGGTATTTGGCCAGAAGCCTGGCATCGGGTCAACCCGACAACCAATGTAGTGAAAAGGATTGAAACATGACATCACCACAAACAGCTGTTTTGTTTGTATGCCTGGGCAACATTTGCCGCTCTCCCACCGCTGAAGCGGTGTTTCGTCACAAAGCTGAACAGGCGGGTTTGAAACTTACTATCGACTCCGCTGGCACCCATGGTTATCACATTGGTAGTCCGCCAGATAAGCGTTCTCAGGCCACTGGCGAGGCGCGCGGATACAGTTTTAAAGGATTAAAATGTCGGCGTGTTGCGGATGAAGACTTTGAAAAATTTGACTTCATTCTGGCCATGGATAATGACAATCTGAAAAATCTGCGGGGCATGAGCGACCCTTCCCATCACGAAAAAATTAAGTTGTTCCTGGATTTTGCCGGTTATGAGGGTGAGGAAGTACCGGATCCCTATTACGGTGGTAAAAAAGGCTTTGAGTTAGTGCTGGATCTTATAGAAACCGCAAGTGACGGACTCATCGCAAGCCTGAAATCCTAATGAAAACCCATGCTGGCCGCTGGCTTGTCGCACTTTGTGTACTGATGTTTTGCGCCGCAGCCGCGGTGCTTGCCAGTGGGTGGCAAACGGGTTTATCGAATCAGGTAAATAGCCAGATCCTGTG
>JAAEOA010000402.1 GCA_024223715.1 bacterium
AGCCTCCAGCTCAACGGCCGCGTTGATGAATTGTTTTTCGCCCACAGGTTCTGGTATGACGTCAGGTGGCACCATGACCAGCGCCCCGTTAGCGGCCCTTTGACAGGTGCGCTCAAATACGGCAAATGGCCTGACAAGACGTTTGATTTCACCCGAACGCAGGATTATTTGTTGATTTTGAAGATCATATCCAATTATGACCGCATAGTGCCAAAAGGGGAGGGTACCCAGGCCCAGGTTTTGCATTACAAGAACCGGATTTCCATTGGCCACTTCACGCAGGATTGAGATCAGCTTTCCATCCAGCTCAACGGCCAGGCGATCAAAACGTTTCGCAGCCGCTTTTAATTCTATTTGTAGTGTCCCCTTCAGTTCTGGAATATAAACCAGTGGCAGCAACTCTTCTGGCGTGGTTTCTTTGTGGTAATGATTAATGATGGTGGCCAGTGCAGCCGGCCCACATTGATAATCTCTTTGTGCATAAAAAGGCACCGACTCCAGCTCGACTCTGGAAGGAATATCGGGTGGGGATTTCAGCAGTTGTAGCGATTGTGGTGGTGTTGCGCAAGCCTGGAGCAATAAAAGCAATATCAGTGTGGCTGTCAGGCGACAGCCGCACAAAAACAGTTGCATTGGGTTTGTTATTTAACCGGGTGGATAAAAGGGAATATGTCGGTTGCACCGATTACATCGGTGATAACAAATATGATAAAAATGGTCAGTATTACCCCACCTGCACTGGCTCCCGCAGGCATCTCGGAGATCCTTTTATCGATTTCCATTATCTGGGCGTCCGTCATGCTGGCGACCCGAACTTCAACCTGTTGCCGGTCCACCCCGAGTTCAACCATCTGGTTTTTAATTTCCTGGCGAAGGGTCGTTATATTCTGTAGTGAGGGACTTCCTTGGAGCAGGTTTTTCGTTCCGATCATGCCGGCATTGGCGGGTTGCAGGAGGCAAAAAACCATTACAAGAGTGGCCGTGGTTGAAAAAATCATAGAGCGAAGTTGAATCATTGGAGTTACCTGTGTTGTTGTAATCCAATGAATCATAACAAAACCCTCTATTTTTGTCAGAGGATATAGTTACAAATTTGTAATGTATCGTGCAGGCTGTGCCAGGGTCGGCATTATTCAAATGACTCGGTATGATAACGACAGGCCAGGATCTTGTCTGACCAGTAATCCTCCGCCAAACCGGCCTTTCTTTTCAGGTGTCGAAGGAAGGTTTGTGGGTCTGGCAATTGCTCCCAGAC
>JAAEOA010000403.1 GCA_024223715.1 bacterium
AGGACCTTTGCCGGCAACGTGGTGTTGAATTATTGGAAGGTAATTTAAGAGCAGACCATATCCACATGTGTCTGAGCGTACCACCAAAGTTCAGCATTGCGTTCGTAATTGGTTTCTTGAAAGGCAAAAGTGCAGTGCGAATCCACCGGTATTTGCTCAAAAACAAACAAACGAAGGGCAAGCATTTCTGGTCGCGAGGATATTGCGTGAGCACAGTTGGATTGGATGAAGAAACCATCCGCAAGTATATTCGCGAACAGGAAGAAGCTGAAAAACAACAATTGGATTTAGAATTTGATGAATAAATCATATTAGCCCCTTTGGGGCTTTCCCAACGTGATCGCCCCCTTCCAGGGGGCCTCCTGAGGCCACCCGCTCCGCGGGTGGAGACTCACTCTGATATTAAGCCACCACTTCCAGTGGTGGACCCGGAAAGGTTCTACCGTTCCGGCGAGAAATAAAATAGGATCTTCCTCTGGGAAAGCCCCATTGGGGACATAAGGAGGAAGACCCTATGCATGATTGGCAAAGTTTATCGCATGTTCGTTGGGAATGCAAATACCATGTGGTCATTATACCAAAATACCGGAAAAGGAAATTATACGGGAAATTTAAGCGCCATGTTGGCGATATTATAAAGGACCTTTGCCGGCAACGTGGTGTTGAATTCTTGGAAGGTAATTTGAGAGCAGACCATATCCACATGTGTCTGAGCGTACCACCGAAGTTCAGCATTGCGTTTGTAATTGGTTTCTTTAAAGGCAAAAGCGCAGTTCGGATCCACCGGTAT
>JAAEOA010000404.1 GCA_024223715.1 bacterium
ATATGCAAGAAGTTTGAAATACCACAGGCCTAGGGGACTTTACAGCCTGGACGGGGAATGCTCCAACACCATGATGGAAGTGGACGGCATTCCCAATGTCAGATGTGAAAACACGCTGCTAAAAAAAGATATGGTGGTTAAGGAGCAGAATGTTAAATTCTCTGCTAAACACGATTTGATGGGCTTCATGGATAAACTGGACTGGGCCATGCCGGCCGGGTTTTATTACCATACCATGCACAAACCTGCCGGGATATGGCCCATTGCCATGAAACAGATCAGAAAAGCCGCCGGTATAGGTAAGCTTGCCCCTGATTTTGAAATGCCCGGCAAATATGATGAAATATTTCCCACGACAGATGTCTGTGTCCTTGGCGGCGGGCCTGCCGGCATGGAAGCAGCCCTTGCAGCAGCTCAAAAAGGGCTGAGGGTCATTCTCATGGAAGCAAGACCCTGGCTGGGCGGTAATTTTGAATACCGGTCTGCTGAATACAAAGACCGTCAGACTTTTCATGACCGGGCAGAGCAGCTGGCTAAAGAAGTGGAAAAAATGGCCAATATCCGGGTGTTTACCCATACTTCCATGGTGGGTACCTATAACAACAATCTTATTACAGGGTTTCAGATCGGCAAGGAAACTGACTCCTTTGATGAACGATATATTGAAATTCGAGCTAACGCGGTAGTCGTTGCCACAGGCTGCATTGAAAGGCCCCTGATTTTTGACAACAATGAGCGTCCTGGTGTCATGCAGGTGGCCTGTGCCCTGAGGCTTGCCAACACCTACGGCCTATTGCCAGGCAAAGACGCAGTGTTCAGCATTGGACACGATATAGGACTTGAAGCAGCCGTTGCCCTGTATGACCTGGGCCTTGCCATTGAATGTATCGCAGATATCCGTGAAGACGGCCAGGATGAATCCCTGCTCAAAGCGGTTCAGGACAGAAAGATCACCCTGCTCAAGGGCTGGGTGGCAGCCCTGGTTCACGGCGGAAAACAGGTGAAAAAAGTCACCATTACAAGTATTGACGGTACGGCTTCCAAAACACTTAACTGTGACCTTCTGGTGGCATCCGCCGGTATGACCCCGGTAACCGGTGCCTTGACCGTGGCCCAGGCCAAACTGAAGTATGACAGCCATACCGGATTTTTCCTCCCCACTGATCTGCCCGAGAAAATGCATGCTGCAGGACGGTTACTAGGGCTGGACAATGGCGAAGCCATTGAAGCCTCGGGTAGACTTGCCGGGCTTAAGGCGGCCTTTGACTGCGAAAACTGCTCCACTGTAGAGATCGAGGAAGCCAAAAAAGAACTGGAAAACCTTCCCGGACCTACGCAGGGAACCAAGCTTGTCACAGCCCCTGTCAAGGGCCGCAAGAGCTTTATCTGCTTTGATGAAGACACCACTATTAAGAATGTTAAACAGACAATTGATAAAGGGTTTGACGTGCCCGAATTGATTAAGCGCTTTTCCGGCGCGGGCCTGGGGCCTGGCCAGGGGGGCATCCCTGGTCACAACCTGCCGCTTTATGCAGCCAAATACCAGGCACTGCCTGATATTTCCATCAGGCCCACTACGGTAAGACCGCCCCTGGTACCCACCATGATATCCACCTATGCCGGTACCAATCATTCCATGTTCAAACAGACACCTATGGATGCAATGCAGAGAAAAGAAAACGGTGTTTTCAGAAATATCGGTGTGTGGCAGAGGGCACGTTACTTTTCAAAGGATTTTTCCTGTAAAAAGGAAATTGAAAATGTCAGGAACAATGTGGGCATGCTGGATGGCTCTACCTTGGGGAAATTCAGAATTCATGGACCGGATGCTTTAAAGGCCTTACAAAGGGTATTTGTCTCTGACATGTCAAAGGTCAAAAAGGGCCGGGTTAAATACTCCGCTATGTGCAATGACGATGGTTGTGTCATTGATGACGGTGTTGTGGTTAAGCAAGGAGAAAATGATTATTACTTCACCACTTCCACCGGTCGCGCAGGCCAGACCGTGGAGTGGATTCGCTACCATACTCGGTATGATGGATGGGATTTTTCCCTGGTCAATCTGACCGATTCCATGGGTGTTATCAACCTGTCCGGTCCCAATGCCAGAAAATGTCTAGAAAAGGTGGTGGATATTGATGTGTCCAAAGAAGCCTTGGGGTTTTTGGAATACAAGGAATTCAAAATCCAGGAAACCATCTTGGTCCGGGCCATGCGTTTGGGTTTTGTGGGCGAGCTTTCCTATGAGCTACATGTGCCTGCTTCCTATATGAAATCTGTCTGGCTCATGCTCAAGGAAGCGGGGAAAGAATTTAATATCGAAAACTTTGGTGTGGAAGCCCAGAATGTGTTACGCATGGAAAAATGTCATATTATCCTGGGCCAGGAATCAGAGCAGCGAACCAATCTTCTGGATGTGGGTCTTGGCTTCCTGTGGGACCGCAACAAGACAGATGCCAAAACAGTCGGTGCCGTTGCCCTGCACCAGGCTGAAAATGATATGACCCGCCTGAAACTGGTGGGATTCAAAATGGAGAACAATGGTCGCGCGCCCAGCGACGGTTCCCTTATCGTGGATCAGAGAATCCGCGGATATGTCTGTACGGCAAGGGACAGCTTTACACTCAACGAAGCCGTAGGCATGGCACTGGTTGATGCGGATCTTGCCAAGGTTGGCACCCGACTTGAGATTTTTGAAGATGAGTGCGGTGATGATCGGATTTACGGAGAAGTTGTGAAGATGCCTTTTTATGATCCTGAAGGCAAACGAATGAAAATGTAAGGAAAATATCATGAAAGAGATAAAAAGATACTCCCCGGTTGCGTTTAAAGCAACGCCTCTCAAATCAGAGCAGCGGGATAACTGGAATGTTGTTCTTAAATACCAAGACGAAGGAGAGGGCCCGTTTCTTGTGGATCTGAGCCACAGGACAAGACTGGATCTCCAGTCTTCAGATCTGATATCCAAAAAACCTTTCGGGATCACCATCCCGGACGTTTTCTGCCAGTCTGTTTTTGAAAAAGGAATCCTGGTAAGCCGGATGAACAGGACACAGACCTCCCTATATCACCTGGACGGCGATGCACCGGATATGCCGTCAGAACCGGAATATACCGATGTGACGGAAAATACTGTTTTTGTTGCATTGATCGGAGAAGCGGTTTTTTCAATTTGTGAAAAACTGACCGCCCTGGATTTTATGGCCCCTGAGAAAGAGGTTCCCTTTCTTTATCAGGGCCCCTTTTCCCATGTTCCCTGCCAGATTGTGACTCTGAACCGGGACGCGGAAAAGTCAGGCATGGTGCTGACCTGTTCACGGGGGTATGGAAAGGACATGATCCATACTATCCTGGACGCCGGTGACGAGTTCGGGCTTCGGCTGGCCGGCGAAAGTCGGTTCACACAATGGATTACAAGTTTTTAGTATCAGGATAATATTAAAACGCTATCTTCTGCCGGTGTTGACAAGGGCCGTGGATAGATAACTGATAGCTGCCAGTTGACTTAAAAAGGAGATTAATACCATGAA
>JAAEOA010000405.1 GCA_024223715.1 bacterium
AATCGTCGGCACCAATTTCATCGAAGGTGGCGTTTAATTCGTTCATGGTCTGATCATTAAGGGCGTTCAGAACTTCAGGACGTTTGATGGTAACCACGGCCAAATCGCCATCGGTTTCCACACTCAGGTTGCGTTTGAAATCAAGAGTCACCCGGTCACCAATGCTCGTGGGCACTTCAAAACCAGGGTTGTCTTTAGCATAATTGGTGCAGATCTCATGCACTTTATCGGGTCCCAGTTCCGCCGCCAAATCCAGCAGGCCTTTGCTGAAACCAAGGGCATTGCTGGTTAACCAGTTCAGGTCGGCAGGGTCGCAAATGTTATTGTCGGCAACAAACAGGGTTCGGCCCAGCAGAACAGCCAGCATGCGATCGAGAACTTCTTTGCCCAACTCGGGGCTGTAGGCAGGATCTCCTGGATTTTTGTGATCCAGCCAGGGAGTATTAGCCTGAGTGGTGAAGGCTTCCGGAGGTGCGAACCACGCACTGCCAGTCTCTGCTTCTTCCATCAGTTTTTGGCATTTAACGTTAAGCAGATTGCCTTTGGTCAGGTCCATGACATTAAAAGGACCGCCGCCACCAACGGCATCGTTAACGATTTTATCGATTTGCCAAACCGAAGCGATTCCTTCGGTATGAATGCGGGTGGCTTCGGAGCAATAGTTGCAGAAGATGTCGTCGGCCGCGAAACAGGGAACATCGGCGGTAATAACCGGAACCTTGCCCAGTTTCTTGAGTACGGCCAGCATTTGGTCGCTGTATTCTTTGTTTTCCGACAAGACCACTTCAATGGGCATGGCGCGCCAGGCAGGGAAAAACGGATGGTTCACAAAACAGCGCTCAGGATATTGCACATCTGCGGCAATGACTGAGCGGGGCAAGCCGCTGGTGGCAAAACCGATCAGGCAATTGGGCCGGACAACTTTTTCAAGATTGCCAAGAATGATTTTTTTGATGGCCAGGTCTTCGGTGGCCGCTTCCAGAACGTAGTCGCAGTCGGCCAGGTCGTTCAGCGAAATGGTCGTGGAAATTTTTTCGGAAATGGCTGCTGCCGCTTTGGGACTGAGCTTACCGCGATCGATTCCTTTTTTGACGTATCCTTGAATGCGAGCCAGACCGGCGTCCAGGGCTTCTTGTTTTATGTCGTGCAAAAGAACGCGGCTGCCGGGCTCATTTGCGAGGGCAGAGACAAAGCCGTAGGCCAGGTCTGGACCGATGGAACCGGAGCCGATAACACCGACGATCATTGGGGCCTCCTTGGGAATTATTAAGATTGGGAACCAGACCTATAGGCTGGCTGAATGACGAAATGACATCTTTGCATTTTTTTCAGGAAATATCAATGATGAATTATGGACGATTGGGTCTGGTTTTGTTTTTAGCAATTGTAACGCAACTTTGCAGTGGTGTTCCGGTGTCTCTGTTCTCATTTGGAAGACAGATTGCTGATCTCACCAGCGGAGGAACGCAGCTCTGGAAGCAAACTCGGGTCAGGTCATGGGCCTGGAAACCAGAACATTGAAAACAAAGCAATTGAAAACAAATCAGTTGAATGAAAAATATAAATATGGCATGATATCACTTAGGTGGTTCCTCGATAGGGATATCGACTTTCGAAATCATATGGAAATACCAACACTCAATAACCAAAAATTTTAGGTGAAACCATGCGTAACTTGTTAACTTTTGTGCTTATGTTTGCTTTTGTTGGTTCTGTTGCTGCTGAAAATTTGAGCAATGTGGCTCGTGATCTGAAAACCAACGACCATGTTGGAACGAATCCTGGTACTGCTGATGGGCGTGAGGGCGGAGATGATATGGGAAGTGCTGTGGTCATAGCTGCTCTTCCTTATAACGACACTGGTAACACTTCTGACAATACTAACCAGTACGATGCAGAGTGCCCATACTCGGGATCCACTTCTGCTGACGAAGTTTACAGCTTTTCTCCTGCTGTTGACGTTGTTGTCACCATAGACCTCTTTGGTTCTACTTATGACACCAAAACTTACGTCATGTTGGCTGACGGGACCATTGTTGCTTGTAACGATGACTTCTATCCTGACTACGTGTCTAAAATAGAAGAGGCTTTGCTTGTAGCAGGTACTGAATACTTTATTGTGATTGACGGTTATGGTGGGGATGCGGGTGACTATGTTCTGGAAATCGCAGAATATACTCCCCCTCCTCCCTGCAACATCGACTGTGGCGACGACGAAAACGAACCTCCCTTGATTCCTGGTTACCTGGATGCCTGGAATGGTGGTTGTAATAGTCCTGATTTCGGTAACCCTTTCCAGGTTCTCTATTCCGCCCACGACGGCCATTTGGTTTTTTGTGGTCAGAGTGGGTGGTTCGACAGCTCCCGTGACACAGATTGGTTCATTGTTTCGATTGGTGAATTCGGCATGATCGAGTGGACCGTTGATGCGGAACAACCTACCAATATTTACCAACTCGGCCCTGAAGACTGTGATTCGGTTGGTGTAGTTCAAAACGAAACTGTAAATCCTTGCGTTCCAGGAACCATGACCATCTACGGTACCCCAGGTGAATATGTATGGTTGTGGGTTGGTCCCAGTGAGTTTTCCGGTCCCGTTAACGAGTACAACTACTTGTGCACCTTCACCGGATTGTTCCCTGTTTCCTGTGCGACTGAAGGAATCAGCTTTGACGGAATCAAGAGTCTGTACCGATAGTCCAGGTTAGATCCATTTCCGTATGTATCAATCGTCCCTGAACTGTTAAAATCCTCACATCTTGACTCCAGACAAAATTTAGGGTTAGCTGGCTTTTCGGTAAATTAACAAAAAGCCAGCCATGGAGAACCCAACAATGAGCGATCGCCCCACCAGCAAACCATCCAAAAAAATTCAAGCCACCGGCATGATGCGCAAACTCATGGCCAATCATTTTCTGGAACTGGATGCAGCAGCCAACTCAGCATATAGGAGAGCCGACTGAACCTCCGGCCGTTCTTCCAGCCAGAGCTCCACCTCA
>JAAEOA010000406.1 GCA_024223715.1 bacterium
AATCGTGGCACTGGTGTTCGGCCAGCATATTAAGTTCCACAAAGCTGTCTGCATCCAGAATATAGTCGATGCGTTCGCGGGCGGTTAAAATGCCCTTTGCCCTGAGCTTTTGTAAACGCGCTTGCCCGCCGCCCATTTGAGCTTCCTTTTCTCTGGCATGAAGCTCTTCAAGCTCTTTTTGCCAGGTCTTTGTTGGTGCCATAGTGTTATTCTCTCATTGCTAGAAAATTAATTGCCGGCTTGGATCAACTCAATTAACACCCCGAACGTACTTTTGGGATGAATAAATGCCACCAGATCTTGATGGGCATTGCGATACGGTGTCGCGTTAATCAGTTTCAGACCCTTGGCCTTGAGACGGTCAATTTCGCTTTGGATGTCATCCACCTCCAGGGCTATGTGGTGGATCCCTTGTCCTCTTTTTTTTATAAATTTTGCAATCTGACCATCAGCTTCAGTGGACTGAAGCAGTTCCAGATTCGTTCCTTTCAGGGGGATAAAAGAAAAAATAAGCTCACCGAAATTTTCCTGGTCTGAAGTGGATAGTCCAAAGGTTTCCTGAAAGAAATCTCTGGCTGTCTGCAAGTCTTCGACGGCAACACCAATATGCTTGA
>JAAEOA010000407.1 GCA_024223715.1 bacterium
CATTAGGTTACCTCCTAAAAATAAGGTACGTACAAGCGAGGGTGGCTAACCCCAGCGAAACAATGACAACTGCGTTAACTCTCCTTCCCACTCACATATCCATCACTTGACCTTATAATTTATACCATAATTATAGAGATGATACAACCAAAAATTTCTTTATAACTGAGGATATGTTAAAAAAAACTTCATCCCCTAATTCAAACTTCAAAAAACAGTACCCCAACACCTGTTTCTGGAGCAATGTGTAGTTTTATGATTTAATGGGTTTTGACAATAATTATCATCCCAAAGGTTTCTGGAGAGCTTGTTAGAGCTTCATTACCAGGGAAACACGGACGAGCAAAGCCTCAATTTCAAAAAAAAAAACAGAGTGAAAAAGTTCACTCTGCAAAATCAACAAAAGTTAATTAACAAAAATCTCAACAAAAGAAAGAAAGTGGTAGGCGAAGCAGGACTCGAACCTGCGACTTCCTGCGTGTAAAGCAGGCGCTCTAGCCAACTGAACTATTCGCCCACACTCTTTCGAAAGGAACGCCAAATAAAAAATGGAAGCAAAACACAATAACCACCCACCAGAAGCAAAGGCCCCAGCGAGAGCTTTCCGCCTTTAAGGCTGATAAAACCCACAGTAATAAATACCAGAGACAGCCAAAGCAGAATTGTTTTCCGGAAAAAGTCCACGGACTTCCTTTTCAAGGCAAAATTCCAAAATCTTCTCATTGTTTCAGCTATCAGGCTGATCAATTTAGCAGAACAATAGTCTGCTAAAGGGAGTTGGTCAACCTCCTATTGTACAAAACAGCAAAATTTACCTGAAAAGCCAAGAAATGACAGATCACGGATGGTTTAACTGCCGCTCTTTGGCTTTCATTCTGCGGTATTGTTTAACGGCAGCTTCATGCTCAGCTGCCGTTTCAGAAAAAATGTGTCCCCCACTACCATCAGATACAAAAAACAAGGCTCTGCATGAAGAATCAGGATGAGCAGCTGCCAACAAAGAGGCCATGCCTGGATTGCCTATCGCCCCCGGGGGCAATCCTTTTCTTCGATAGGCATTGTAAGGTGAATCCACTTCCAAATCTCGATAGAACATGCGCTTCCCGCGTTTTTTCAGAATGTAGGCCACCGTTGGATCAGCCTCCAGCCGTTTGTTCTTTTTCAATCGATTGCTGTAAACAGCAGCAATTTGCCCTCGTTCATTCGACCGCCTGGCTTCAGCTTCAACAATTGAAGCCAAAGTGACCAATTCGTGAGCCGTCTTAATGGCTGGATTAAAACTCTTTTCACTGGATATTATCGAATTAATCCGTTCAAATTGAGTAGTCAAAAGGTGGGCTGCTGCAAATTCAGGTTCGGTGCCAATGGCAAATAAATAAGTATCGGGAGCCAAATATCCTTCGCACCAGTGAAATACACGAGGCACACCTGAACTGGCCACTCTTAACAGAGAATCCATGCTGGCGTCTGCCCCGGAGTCAGGCATGAATTGATGGGCCAGAATCTGCAGCCTGACCAGTGAGTCGGCTGCAGCTAAAAACCGGGCGGCCTCAAAATCCAAAGATTCAGCCAATACCGATGCCACATCCTCAGCTGCCAAACCTTCAGCCACTGTAACTTTCAGTTGGACCGTTTGACCCGATGTAATGTTGGTTAATAAATCGCGTGCGGCCACGCCACGCTCCAGACGGTAAAGTCCTGCCCGCAGACTTCGATCAAGTCCCGTGTATTTGGCTCCCAATAAAAAAATGTAGCTGTTTTTCAAAAGCCCACGACTGACAAGAGTATCAGCCGCAGCGGTCAAAGTCATTCCCTGGGGAATATCGACCAGAACCGGCTCGACCATTCCCTCGACCTCAGGACCGGGACCGACCCAAAGGTTCCACCCCCACCAGGTGGTTAATCCTCCAGCAATCGCCAGGAAAAGAAAAAGTCCGCCAACAATACGTTTCATGGGTCCATTTCCACATCATTGGTTTTTCCCGGGATATGATGACTTTCCAGAAATGACTGGAGAATGATTTCCGCTGCCAGGGCATCGCGATCTTCTTTGGATTTTTTCCTCTTGGTCTTTAACCAGTGATCGGCTTCCTGACTGGTGTATCGTTCGTCCCAGAGAAAAACTGGCAAAGAGAATTCTTCTTCAATGCGCTTGGCAAATCGCCGTGTTTTTTGAGTAATATCGCCATCTGAGCCATCGGTTTGCAAAGGCAGGCCAATAACCAGATGAGTGACTTTGCGTTCATCAATAATTTTTTGCAGGAATTTTAGAATAGATCCGTCGCGACCTTCAACATGAGCACCCACCGCAAATGCCAACTTGTTTGTCGCGTCTCCAGCAGCCAGCCCGATACGGCGTAAGCCATAATCCAGGCCAAGAAAAACAGAGGTTGTGTTAATCGCAGTCATCGTCGGAATCAAGTTTTTTGGTCAATACAATCATGAAGCGGCCATCTTCGTGGCGTTGAAACTCCAGGGTATCGCAGAATTCACGCATGATGAGAATTCCCCGGCCCCGTTCCCGCATTAATTCCTGGGAGGGCTCCCATCCTTTAAAGTCGAATCCGGGGCCCCGGTCCAGGACGGTGATCTTTATTGTCAGATCTTCAACATCAAAAATAACTTCGATGGGAGTTTCTTCATCCAGCTTGTTGCCATGTTCCATGGCATTGGTGCAGGCTTCGATGACCGAAGTGCCCAATTCCTCCAAGGATCGGGTGCAACAATCGAGGTCGCTTCCAATTTCCATAAGGACCGCATCGGGAACGCCTAGATATTCCATTTGACTGGGCAGTTTTAGTATTATTCTGGAACTCAAAATTCCCCGTCCTGGCTCAAGAAAAACTCTGCAAGGCTTCGTCTTCATCCTGGTAGGACTCGAAAACCGTAAAGAGTTTGGAGACAATAAAGATGTTCTCGATACGTTCAGAAACCTTAAGCAGTTTCAATTCTCCACCATTTTTTTTCAGGGTGGTGTATCCGGAGATCAGAATACCCAAGCCGGTACTGTTGACCCATTTGACTTTATCGAGGCTTACAATGACGTTGCAAGTGCCCTCGTGGATCAGGGTTTTGAGAACTTCATCGAATTTTTCAGCGTCGGGCCCACCCATGAGTTTGCCACTCATTTCCAGGATTGCCACGCCGTCTTTGATTCTTTCCTTCAGCTTCACAAGATACCCTTTTGTTGATTCCCGGTTGCGTATCCAATTTTTCGCAGCCTTGTGGCAGATTAATCGAAGTCATGAGGTCTGTCCAGCCTGGAAACGTCAAGGAAACTATGAAGTTTCCTTTCTCAACCCTTCCAGAACACGCGCCATGTCAGCAGGGAGCTCGGCTTCAAAAGTCATTTCCTCACCTGTGACCGGATGAACCAAGTCCAGCTTCCAGGCATGCAGCATTTGGCGCGTGGAGTTTTTCACCATAGCTTGAGCCCGAACCCGGTCCAAGGGGTGAACACCCAAAACCCGACGATCATCACCGTAAGTTGGGTCGCCTAATACCGGGTGATGGAAATGCGTAAAGTGCACCCTGATTTGATGGGTGCGCCCCGTTTCCAGTTTGACATGGCAAAGCTGGGCAAAACCAAAGTCTTCAGTAACTTCATAATGTGTTACCGCGGACCGTCCATTGGTTTCAACCACCGCCATGCGAATGCGGTTTCGAGGATGACGACCGATGTCACCTTTCAGCGTACCTTCCGATTCATTCCACTGTCCCCAGCTAAGGGCCTGGTAGCGACGACCCATAACCCGCTCACGCAATTGCTCAGCAAGAGCGTTGTGGGCTTTGTCGTTCAGGGCCACGGCCATCAGGCCAGATGTATCTCGGTCCAGTCGGTGAACAATGCCTGGTCGCAGGGGATTGTCTCCGGCAGTCAAATCTTTGAAATGAAAAAGCAAGGCATTGACAACGGTTCCGTTGGGATGCCCCACGGCCGGATGCACCACCATGCCGGCTGCCTTGTTGAGAATCAAGATGTCTTCATCATGGTAAACAATATTGAGAGGAAGGTCCTGAGCGATCGCTTCAAGGGCCTTTACCGGACTGGGACTGAAAGTTACCTGCCAACCCACTTTCAATCGAAACCCTTTGGGACGTTGCCGACCCTGAACCTGAATGAGCCCCTCACCCAAATCTGATTGAATTTTTGTGCGAGAAATATCGGGACATTTCTGAACCAGGAAGGCATCCAGTCGCATACCGGCATCTTCTTCAGTAACTGAAAATTCAAAAGTCGGTTGAGTGGAATCAGTCATGGGAAACCTCTGGTTCAGATGGGTCACTCGGAGCGGAAGAGTCTTCTCCTGAAACTACAGAAGCTTCCGACAACTCACTTTTTTGACGACCTTCAAGCAGGATGCACAAGAAGAGAATGGCCCCGCCGATGCTTACCCCCACATCGGCAATATTAAAAGTATAAAAGCGTTTCATACCCAGGCCGACATCGATAAAATCGACCACCAAGCCATTGTAAAAGACACGATCAATAAGGTTGCCAACAGCACCACCGAGAATGGCAGCCATAGCCGCCTTTCGCCACCGAAGGGTCGGGTCCGTCGTGCGGTACAAATAGATCAGGAAAATTGAGGCAGCAAAAGATACGGTCACCAGAAAGACTCGTCCAACCGGAAACAATCCCATGGCTGACCCTGGATTACGAACGTAAACGAAGCGAAGAAAATCGCCCAGAACCTCCATGCGGCCCCGCAACATTGTTTCATTGGCCAAAACCAGACGCTTGGATACAAAGTCAGTGACCAGAACCAGCACAGCCCATATCCAGGGAGGGAAAAACCGAGATGTCATTAGAGTTTCCCGGCCTCTTCCTTTTCTTTGCATTCAATGCACAAACGGGCGTAAGGAAGGCTACGCAAACGGGGCAACCCGATTTGCCCTTCACATTCCAGACACTTGCCGTAGGATCCGTCTTCAATGCGAGTCAGGGCTTCTTCTATATTGTAGAGGTGGCGCCCTTCCTTGTTTGCAAATTTGATGGTGGTTTCGTATTGAAATTCATCGGAACCTTGATCAGCCATGTGATTGGAATGGGCTTTCCCGGTTTCCAGACCGGATTGATCATCGGTATGGGCAATAATTTTTTCGTGCCGAGCCAAAGATGCCGACACCCGTTCTTTTTCTTCCAGAAGCATTTTCCTGAACCGCTGCTTTTCTGTTTTGCGCATGACAATCCTCCAATTTATCGATCACACCGGGTTTCTAACAGTTTCCCAAAGATCATTTTCCGGTTTTACCCAAGGCTATAGTAATCTCGTTTTCTTCAATACTGAATGAATCTTTATAAGGCAAGTCGCCCGATCCGGCAACTGTCGAAGCCAGAGTATCGGTTTTGATGCGGTCGGCAAATGCCTGCACAACAGCCTGAACTTCAGCAGAAGCATCAACCTGTAGCTCAATCCGATCTGAGACTTCCAAGCCACTTTTCTTGCGCAGGTTCTGAATCTTATTGATAATTTCCCGGCACAAACCTTCGGCACGCAGGTCGTCGTTCAGTTCCGTATCCAGCGCCAGGGTTAAACCCTGTCCACTGCCTGCTACAAACGATCCCGTTCCTTCTTCCTGAACCATCACTTCTTCGAAGGTAAAAGCCGTGGCCTCTCCCTCGAACTGAAGGTTTACAGTTCCGTTCTCTTTCAGTTTCATGATTTCTTCAGCAGTCATGGAAGTGATGCATTTTGCAGCCAACGGAGCCTTCTTCGCAAAGCGTGGCCCCAAGGCCCGGAAATTTGCCTTGGCCGAAAGACTGGCGATGCTGCGAGGGTCATCAACCATTTCAACAGTCTTAATATTCAACTCTTCGCGCACATAGCCAGCCAGCTGATCGTTGGCCAGTAGTTTTTCAGCGCGATCATCGAGGGAGTGCACTACCAGGCGCTGCAGTGGTTGCCGGGTTTTTAAACCGGACTCCTGGCGCAGACTGCGGCCAACACCAACCACTGTTTGGCTGACTTTCATCATGCGTTCGAGTTCTTCATCGCAGAGAGATGAATCCACCGAAGGAAAATCGTGCAGGTGAACCGATGAATCGGCTTCCAGAGGTGCTTTCAGACCCAGGAAGATTTCTTCAGCAGTAAAAGGAATAAAGGGAGCCAGCAATCGCAAGCTGGTTTCCAACACAGTATAAAGTGTTGAGAAGGCGGTGACTTTATCGGTAGTCATTTCGCCTTTCCAGAACCGCCGACGACTCAGGCGTACGTACCAGTTGCTAACATCATCCATGAAAAAAGTGCCCATGGTTTTGGCGGCCCGGGTCAGGTTCAAAGCTTCAAGATCTTCCCGCACGGAAGCCGTTACACTTTGCAGACGACTGAGAATCCAGCGATCCAGAAGATCGGGCTCAAGAGCTGCCGAAGCATCGGGTACGAACTCATCCAGGTTTGCGTACAAAGTGAAAAAGTTGTAGGTGTTTTCCAAAGTGGCCAGCAGCTTGCGGCCAGCTTCTTTCACTCCACCGCGATCAAAGCGAGTGGTTCCCCACACAGGGCTGCAGGTGAGCATGTACCAGCGCAGAGGGTCGGCCCCTTCGTTGCGCATAATGTCCATGGGGTCAACAGTATTGCCCACACTTTTGGACATTTTCTTGCCCTTGTTATCGAGAATCAGCTCGTTGACCAGACAACTTTTGTAGCTGCTTTTGCCGGTCAGGAAAGTGCTGATCACCAGCATTGTGTAAAACCAGCCACGGGTTTGGTCAATACCTTCACTAATAAAATCGGCAGGGTATTGGCTTTCGAATTTTTCTTTGTTCTCGAAAGGATAGTGGTACTGGGCAAAAGGCATACTGCCACTGTCGAACCAACAATCAATCACTTCAGGAGTTCGTTGCATGGTGCCGGAACAGCCATCGGCGGTACAGGCAAAGCTAATGTCATCCACATGCGGCCGGTGCAGATCCAGTTCAGTCTGGTCCACGCCCGTCAGCTCACTGAGTTCCTGCCGGCTGGTCGGTACGTGCAGGTGTTCGCAGTCAGGACAGACCCAAACATTCAGGGGTGTTCCCCAGAATCGGTTTCTGCTTAGAGACCAGTCGATATTGCCAGCCAGCCAATTGCCAAAACGACCCAGGCCCACTTCCGGCGGTGCCCAGGTAATTTTTTTATTGGCTTCAACCAGTTGATCGCGCATTTCACTGGTCTTGATGAACCAGCTGGGTGTTCCCATGTAAATGAGCGGATTGTCGCAACGGTCATGGAAAGGATAATCGTGACTGTAGCTTTCAACCTTCAGCACCACACCCATTTCTTTGAGGTGGCGAATAATGTTGGGATCGGCATCTTTGACTCTTTGTCCCACCCAGGGTTCAATTTCTTCGGTGAAACGTCCGTTGGCGTCGACCGGACGGAAAAATGCCAGCGTTTCTTTGCGGCCCACCTGGTAATCGTCTTCACCAAAAGCGGGTGCCATGTGCACAATTCCGGTACCGGAGTCGAGGGTAACAAAATCGGCTTCCACAACCACAAAAGCGCGGTCATCGCCAGCCGACATGAAGGGTAGCAATTGTTCGTAGCTGCGTCCTAAAAGATCGGATCCTTTGAAGGTTTCCAGAACTTCGGTTTCCACTTCAGGGTCCAGCAATTCCAGACGCGCTTCGGCCAAAATCAGAACGTCTGCACCATGGCGAACCCGTACGTAATCGAAGTCTTTGCCCACAGCAAGAGCAACGTTTGATGGCAGAGTCCATGGGGTAGTGGTCCAGGTCACAAAAAACTCGTCAGCATCGGCAGCTTTAAGTTTTACGTAGATGCTTGCCTCGTTGACCTTGCGATAGCTGTTGGCAATTTCATTACTGGAAAGCGGTGTGGCACAGACCGGACAATAAGGCACGACCTTATGTCCTTTATAGAGCATACCTTTTTGATGGAACTGGCCCAGGATCCACCAAACAGTTTCAATGTAATTGTTGTCGTAGGTAATATACGGATCATCAAGGTCAACCCAGTAACCAAGACGACGAGTGAACTCATCCCAATCGTTTTTACAAGTCCAGACACTTTTGCGGCATTCGTCGTTAAAAGGGGCCAGACCAAATTCTTCAATGGCCTGCGCACCCTGAATATTCAGTCCTTTTTCCACAGCGCGTTCCACAGGCAGACCGTGGGTATCCCAGCCAGCTTTACGAACCACCCGGTGACCGGTCATGGTTTTGTAGCGACACATGATATCTTTGCAAAGACGAGCCATGACATGGTGCACCCCGGGCATGCCGTTTGCCGTGGGCGGACCTTCATAAAAAACCCAGTCAGGGCATCCTTCCCGCTCCTGAATGCTGCGGTTGAATGTATCGTTTTTTGACCAGAACTGGCTGATGCGCTCTTCGCTGGCAGAGTCGTGAAATTTGCTAAAAAGATCTGGATACAGAGACATTAGAATTCCGCCTTGGCTAAAAACCCTGTGACCAGAGAGACAAGCCTGGGTTGCGCGTCGTTTGCTACCTTGATGATTTCTTCCACATTGGCAGGCTTCAGGGCATCGGGAAAACAGTTGTCGGTGATAACCTGTAAGGCCACCACTTTCATGCCGCCGTGCACAGCGACCAGGTTTTCAGGGACCGTGGACATACCCACAGTGTCGGCTCCAATGGTGCGCAGGAAACGGTACTCGGCACCACTTTCCAGGTTGGGTCCGGCCACAGCCACATACACAGCACGTTTGAGGGAAATTCCGACCTCGAGGGCCACTTCTTCCATTGTATTAATATAGTCGCGGCTGTAGGGCTCACTCATATCAGGGAAACGGTCGCCCAGACGGTCGTCGTTCGAACCGATGAGAGGGTTGTCACCCATGAGATTGATGTGATCGCTGATGACTGTAATATCACCGGCTGCCATATGAGGGTTCATTCCCCCCACCGCATTACTGATCAATAAGGAGTTGGCACCAAGGGCTTTCATTACCCGAACAGGAAGAGTGATTTCCTGCATGGAATAGCCCTCGTAGTAGTGGACCCGGCCTTGCATGGCCATCACCCGGCGGCCAGCCAAGGTGCCCAAAACCAGTTTCCCCTCGTGGCTGGTGGCAGTGGATTCCACAAAATTGGGAACATCGCCATAAGGAATAATGCAATCAGCTTCAATTTGTTCGCCAAGTTCGCCAAGTCCGGTACCCAGAATCAGGCCAATTTCCGGCTCAAAATCTGTTTTTGTACGAATATAGGCAACGGCTTCCTGGATTTGGTTCCACATCTGGCTCAAAACAAACCTCCGGGTTTCTTTTCCTGATGGCTAAAATATGCGTCGGCAAGGTAACATGCGACTCTGGTACAGCCAAGGAAAAAGCGGGAATCAGCTGATTCCCGCCCTTTTTAGCTATTTTTCATCCAGTTTGGCAAGGCTTCCGGATAACATTGCAGAAAATTCAGCTTCAAACTGTTTCGTTCTGCCCAACCTCATCGGTTAAAGGATCCTCCTGAAGGATGTTTGCTTCTTCCAGGACCTCAGATTCTGTATCTTCGGTGTGCGGGTTCATGGGAACCGGAACGCCCATGGCTGCAAAATCCACCGAAGCGGAGATGGATGGGGTTTTAGCCGATGTTTCAGGGGAATAATCGCGCCACTGGTCAGCACCTGAAACAGCGGTTGAGCTAATTTGATTAACGGCCTTTGAATTGGTACTTGTCCCAGAGCCCACCACTTTGTCTGCCATGTCGATCAGTCGCTTATCCAGATCAGCAAAATCGTCCTTGTGGGTTTCAATAAATTGGATTTGAGCTTCGGCTAACCCTTTAAAGCGAGCCAGATAGGCCTCTTTTTCAGTTCGCAGAGAAATCATTTCCCGACGCAATTCTTCAGTCCGAACCCGGCATTCTTCCAGGATGGACCGGGCTGTTAATTGGGCTTCCTGAACCACCAGATCACCCTCGCGACTGGCATTGTCCTTGGTTTCCTGCATAACCCGTTCCGCTGTCATGAGAGTATCGCGCAGAGTGCGTTCCATACCCATATATTCATTGATTTTATCATCTTGTTCATTCAGGCGCTCGCGCAGCACTTTGTTGTCCACCAGAACAGTTTCGTATTCATCGGCCAAAGTGGTCAGAAAAACTCGAACTTCGTCGCAGTCGAAACCACGAACAGATTTGCGGAATTCCTGTTTGCGAACATCCAGGGGGGTGATCCTCATTTTGCGTCCTCCGGGTCAAAAGTATCGCCGGAGCCTTGTAGCTAAGGCAAGGATTCCGGTCTAATGGATGAGTCTGATAACCACACTTATCAAGATCAGTGCCACAATGGGAGACAAGTCAATTCGTCCGAGGTTCAGGATTCCCCGCAAGGGGGCCAAAACAGGTTCAGTGACTTTAACCACCATTAATAACAACTCATTGCGTGGATTCGGATTGACCCAACTGAGGATGACACGAACAAGAATTAGCCAGGAATAAACCTGCAAGACTGCCACAAGTAGTGTTGGGATGCCCATATTTTAGCCCTTCCGGTATGAATTTTGTCGTTTAAAGTGTGACTGAAATTTGCCACTATTTTGCTGATGAATCAAGCAATGACTGATTAAGTATTGCGAGGACCGAAGATAGCTCCGCCAACCCTAACTAAAGTGGCTCCTTCGGCTATGGCCTCTTCAAAATCACCGCTCATCCCCATGCTCAATTCAGGAAGTGCCAAACCCGTTTGTTGACGGGCTGCTTCATTTAGCTCCCTCAGACGGGAAAAGGTTTGACGCAAAGTCACTTCATTGGCACCAAAAGCAGCCATTGTCATCATTCCCTGAAAGTCAATTCCCTTTAAAGTGGAAATTTCAGCAACAAGATCGGGAACCAGGTCGGGAAGAACCCCTTGTTTCTGACTTTCAAGACCGGCATTTACCTCTAAAAGAATGCTTTCTTTTCGGTTTTCGGCACAAGCCAGTTGGTCCAGTTTTTTTATGAGTTTCAGAGAATCGACCCCGTGCAATAGATCGAATTTCCCACTGACAGCCGAAGCTTTTCGGCTTTGAAGATGTCCGATAAAATGCCAGCTCAGGGAGTCAGGTTTCAGCCCCGCCTGCTCCAGAAGATTGTACAATTCGGGACGCCGGTCCAAAGCATCCGGGATTCGATTTTCACCCAGAAGCCACTGCCCTGCACTGCAGGCTTCGACAACCAAAGCAGCTGAAATGCGTTTGGAAACAGCAACCAAACGAGCAGCCTGTTCGCATCGGCCAGCCTTCAGGCAAGCCGCAGACATTCTTTCGGAAACAGATTTTAGGCGGTCGGCAACATCAGTTGAAGAATTCAAAAGAATCTCCTGTCAGATAGCCTTAGGAAGGGAAGTCCACATCGGCCTGTTCGCCGAGAACCATGGAAACCCGGTGGATGCCATCGACATTGGAAAGGGCATTGATCAGACTTTGAGACTGGCCTGGTTTTTTCATGGAAACCAGCAAAGAAAGTTTAACAAACTCCCCCATGCGTTCAGATTTCAGACTGATTAGTTTCCAGTGCCGACAATAACTCTCCAGATGGGGAAGGTAAATTAAATTTCCGGTTTCGTCATCGGCTGGTAGCATGAGAAAGCTCAGCATGTATTGATCAGCTTCAGATGTTCCGTGCTTTGCCCAATGCAAAAGGCCAATAAAAAAACCAACCAGAGTACTGCCCACAACCGCGAGCATGAGATTTCCGGTTCCTGCGGCCATGCCTGCGCCCAGAGCGTAAAAGACAAAAGCTGTATCGCGAGTATCTTTCACTGCGGTGCGAAAACGAATAATCGACATTGCGCCAGCCAGCCCAAAAGCCCGGGCAATGTTATTGCCAATGACCATAACCACCAAAGACATGAGCATACTCAGTAAAACAAGCGTATTGACAAAAGAAAAAGATGTTCCCATTTCCCGGTGAGTGCCCCGGTAGACCCAGGTAATAAAAAGTCCCAATAGAAAAGCTACAAAGCTATTCAGAATCACGTCACCCAGGGACCAGGGTTCACTGAAAACCATAATGCCGCCCAATGCATCAACCATGAGCGGACCTCGATTTATTTGGTATTTCCAAAGCAGCTAAACGCTCCAGATCAATTTCCTGCCAACAAGCTTCCACGCCATTGCAATATTTTGAATAGTTGCCAACGGTTAAAGCAAAATCCCGAATAATGCATCCCATCCAAGAAGGCATCCATTCATCGAATTTCAATTCCAGAACAAACTCTTCATTAATAACTGAAGTCATGTCTTCGCTGTAAATATCTTCCAGGGTTGGGTTATCCAAAGCCCGGATGTTGCAATCGAAGGTGACACGGTTGCGTGAATTATCCAGTCCCAGAAGGGCTTCCCGGTCATAAGTGACCAAGACTTGAGGTTTCAAATCCATGCGTTTGGACATCTCTCGCATGCGACTGAGGATTCGTTTTTTACTCAACCCGGTCACCACCGATTCCCAGTCATCGTTATTGGTGTCCAGCAATTCGGCCACTGTGTCGAGAGGCATTTTCAAGCGATCTTTAAAGCCATAACGTCCGTGCTTGCGTTTAATTTCAATGAAGGCATGGTCATGATCACCAGGAGAATCGTAAGTCCGAACCCTGAGTTTTTTCCGGACCTCCAGACCGTCCTTTTTTTCAAAGAAAAAATCGAGACCATTGGAATCATAATAAATAGACCGCACAGTGTACCTGTTTTTTGGGCGCTTGGCACAGAAGGCGTCATGCTCCACAAAGGGCATGAAGGCTTCCCTCAAACGGGGAATTATTGAAACCGGCAAACGAAATTTCAATTCGTGACGCCATCCTTCCTGATAAATCATTTTCCGCCTCCTTTCCCTAGAGGGTGTTTGGGTTTTTAACTGACGGCAATTCCTGTTGCAGTGATTTAATTAGGCTGTTTTTTAAAATTTCCCAAAAAGTGGTTGGTTTCCTTATCAAAATTGCTGACCCGCGCATGCCGACTTTCAGATGGTTACCTTCATTGAGGCTCAAGCCCACAGCCGCTACAAATACGCCCTGCTCAGTAACTACCGGACCAGGATGAATTTCAACAATTTGACCTTCAATTTCAGAGACCCCAGAACCTAAAAAAGTAACCTGATATTTCATACCTTTAACAGGCCAGTCGTTTTGCACACCCGGTATAAAAAGGCTTATAGCCAGAGTATCGGTGGGGGCAACACTCAAAAGGATAGCTGGGTCATCGGCATGAGTGCTGACCTTTCCTTTTAAGGGAGAACGCACAGTCTGTTGGGCAATCATCCGGTCTACAATTTCCAACTCGGCTCTGAGGTTGGGAATCAATCTTTCGGCTTCCAGAAAGGCACCAGGGTCTGCCCCGGAAGTTAATACGTCCAAATTGGCTTTGGCCAAAGCAACATCCAACTTCAAAAGTTGGTATTCAGACTCCAGTTCGTCCAAATCTCCTTCACTGACAATCTCTTCTTCGAAGAGTTCTTTCTGACGATTGTAAATGACTTCAAAAGTAGAAAGTGCCGTTTCTGCCTTTTTTATTTCCAGCCTTGCCTGAGCAATGGAAGGGACCTTACCACCTAAAGAAAGGGCTTCAAATGTTGCTTCAGCCTGAGCAAGACGAGTGTTTAATTCAGCTCTTTTTTCCTCTAGGATTGTTGATTTTAATTGGACAAGGACATCTCCCTTTTGACAAAAGGGGACAGGAGAATTTCCCGAGTTTGTTTGCCTTAAAATGGGAAAATCCAGGGTCAGGAAATTGGTCCGGTCAAAATGATAGAGGTCGTATTGGAAAGTATGCCCAGTCAAAATATTATTGTAACTGGCCAGCAGGGCTCCAGAGTCTTTTTCTACCAGCGTCCACTGACGCAAAGGCCGGATAACTGCCTGGCAAGATGTGGTTTGGGTGAATTCGAAAAAGAAAGCGACCGCCGCTAAAACCAATACAAAAAGAATCCAAACAATAAATTGTCGGATTCCACGATTATTTGGCATAACAGGCGACACAAAAACGTCCTATCTCCCCCAGACAAAACAAACTTACCAGGAAAATTTTCTGAATCAATTTCCGAAAAAAAACACCCTATAAGTTGTAATGTATCATTTTACACCATCGTCACTCTAAACTCAACAAAATTTCCACAAATCAATAAAAGAAGCCCTCCCGGATATCCGGAAGGGCTCATGAATCAAATCATCAAAAAACCTAAGTTTACCGCCAACGCAGCAACATGGTTTTTGGGTCAAGCTCAAGGCTTACCTGAGGAATATCCTCATTACCATGCTCTTTAATGGTATTGACTTTAATGTGCTCGCTATCGGGGCACAAAGCCACAATAACATTCAGGTGCTCTTCAAAACGGGTCACAACCCTGGGCACACCCCGGGCATCCATTTCCTGATCTTCACGGTGGGTATTGCTGCTGGTCCAGATTTCTGCACCCCACTGAGCCCCCAGTTTCTTGATTCCTTCAACTTCCCATTCTTCGGTATTTTCGAAACGGGGAGTTCCATCGAGAATGACCATGTCAGGCTCAAAACCAGTGGTTTCTTTCAGGAAAGCCACAGATTTCTCCAGTTTTTCCAGGGAAAAGAGTTTCCGGTTATAAACCAGAATCTGACGATTTCGCTCCATCTCCAGCTGGCGTTGCAGAACATTGTCCATTTCCAGAACATTGCTCATACTTTGAAAAATTTCTTCAAAGAAAGTGCTGATATGATCAACAGGTTCTTTGGTGGAAATATAAAGCACTTTTTTACCCTGCAGCAGTTGATCGACAGCCAATCCGATCAAAAAACCGGTTTTTCCAACTCCGGGACGAGACAAAGTCACGCCCAGATTACCGGCACCGAGGCCTCCGCCAATGACTTTTTCAAAGATCCGGACCGGACTGCGTTGGATCATTTTATTCAACGGCATTTTTTTTCCTCACTCTTTAGGCTCTTAGCCTGACCAATTTCTCATGAACCCAGTTTATTCCAATTTCTCCAGATTATCCGGCAGAAATGAAGCAGACTATTTATTGCCCGCTGCTTTTTTCTCCTGGTATTTTGCAACCAATTCTTCCGCCACATCAGAAGGAGCGGGAGCGTAACGTGCAAACTCCATGGTGAATTCGGCCTTACCCTGAGTAGATGACCGCAGAACTCCAGCATAACCGAACATTTCCGCCAGGGGAACATTTGCATCGACCCGGATGAAACCTTCGTCTTCAGTGGTACCAACAATAACACCACGGCGTTGCATCAGAGTTTTGATGATGTCACCCTGGAATTCACCGGGACCCTCAATGGAAACCAACATAAGTGGCTCAAGAGCAACAGGTTTGGCTTTCAGATAGAACTTGCGAACGGTGGCCCGGCAAGCTGTGGTAAAGGCCATGTCGGAAGAGTCAACCGCGTGAGCAGCACCATCGACCAAAGTTACCGTCATACCTGTTACCGGGTGACCGATGTACTGGCCCTCCTCCAGGGAGGTTGCAAAACCTTTTTCACAGGCTCCGATGTACTCAGTGGGAATGCGGCCACCAACCACTTTGTTCTCAAAGTGGAATTCACCATCTTCTGCAGGTCCGAAAGTACCCTGAACTTTGGCGTACTGACCGGAACCACCAGTCTGCTTTTTATGAGTGTAATCGAACTCGACCGTTCGGGTAATGGTCTCACGATATTTAACCTGAGGAGCACCCGAAGTGATTTCCGCTTTGAACTCACGTTTCATGCGTTCGATATAAACTTCCAGGTGAAGCTCGCCCATACCACTGATGATGGTATCGCCGGTTTCATCGTCCTGGCGGGTGCGGAAAGTGGGATCTTCACGAGTGAAGCGTCCCAAAGCTTTGGCCATGTTAGTGGAAGCTTTATTATCCACCGGTGTGACAGCCAGGCTGACTACAGGTTCGGGTACGTGCATGCTGGAGACAGCAATTCGTTCACCGGCGGTAAAGGTATCGCCACTGGCACAATCGACACCAAAGAGAGCGACAATGTCGCCAGCGCTGGCTTCGGTAATTTCTTCCATCTCATCGGAGTGCATGCGTCCGAGACGGCCAACTTTCAATTTTTTATTGTTGCGACTGTTGTAAATGTCGGAACCCTTTTTCAGAATACCGTCATAAATGCGCACATAAGTAAGCTGTCCGTATGGGCCTTCTTCCAGTTTGAAAGCGTTGGCGATGAGGGGCTCCTCGTCGCTGTTGGCCATAACAAATTCTTCTTCTTCGCCACCGGGAAGCATTTTAAGGGCAGTATTTTCAATATCTGTTGGGCAAGGCAGGTATTTGGTAACTGCGTTAAGCAGCAATTGAACACCTTTGTTTTTATAGGCACTACCCATATAGACAGGGGTCAGATCGTTGGACAGGACACCAGCACGAATACCCTCGTTAATCAATTCTTCAGTAACGTTTTCTTCAAGGATGGCTTCCATGAGGTCGTCACTGAACATGCTGACTGCGTCAAGCATGAGCTCACGGCGGCTTTCAGCCTCAATGAGCAGATTTTCAGGAATATCGCCTTCAATGATGTTCTCACCGTTGTCGCCTTCGAAACGGAAAGCACGCATTTTGACCAGATCAACCACACCTTCGAGGTTTTCTTCCAGGCCAATGGGAATTTGCATCATGACGGCATTGTGTTTGAGTTTTTCGCGCAACTGGTCGGTAACCCGGGCGGGGTTGGCACCACTACGGTCGCATTTATTGATAAAAGCAATGCGAGGTACATTGTAGCGCTTCATTTGGCGATCCACGGTTATGGACTGGCTTTGCACACCGGCAACGGAGCAAAGAACCAGAATGGCACCATCGAGAACCTTCAGGGCTCGTTCCACTTCAATAGTGAAATCCACGTGACCGGGGGTATCAATAATGTTGATTTCGTGGTCATCCCAGCTGGTATTGGTAGCCGCGCTCTGGATGGTGATGCCGCGTTCGCGTTCCAGTTCCATGGAGTCCATGGTGGCGCCAACGCCATCTTTACCGCGAACTTCGTGAATGGCGCGGATGCGTCCGGTGTAGAAGAGAATCCGCTCGGTCAGGGTAGTTTTGCCCGAATCAATGTGGGCACTAATCCCGATATTCCTGATATTGCTCAGGTCTGCACTCATAGCATTCATCCTTTTTCGGGTGAGACAGCATCTCACCGCGGGTCAGCGCGAAATAATAGCCGCATAAAAACAAACGCCTGCACTCACCCTCTGAGGTGTGTTTAACAGACGTTGTTGGGGACTAAAGTAGTCAATTATCGCTCAAATGCAAATTTTCTTATAAAGCCCCGTGTTTTTTTCCGACTTTTTCGAAAGCAGCCAGGCAGCGGTCAATTTGTTCCTCAGAATGAGCTGCCGAAGCCTGCAGTCGGATGCGAGCCTGCCCCCGGGGTACGACCGGGAAGCTGAAACCGATGCAATAAATGCCCTCGGTGAGCAGATCCGCGGCAATGCTTTGAGCCATAACGGCATCGTTTTCATGATGGCCGAACATTACCGGGATGATGGCGTGATCGCATTTGTTCACCGTGAAGCCCAAATCGGACAGGCCCTGACGCAATTTGCGCTGATTGCGCTGCAAACGTTCAAGGGGTTCGGGATCTTCCCGCAAAATGCGCAGCACTTCGAGTGCGGCACCGCAAATCATCATGGGTACGGAGTTGCTGAACAAATAGGGACGGCTCTTCTGCCGTAACCATTCAATAATCTCTTTGCGACCACTGGTGAATCCGCCCAATGCGCCACCGAGGGCTTTTCCCAGGGTGGAAGTGACAATATCCACACGGTCCATCACACCAAATGCTTCAGGAGTACCCCTGCCGGTGGGACCAACAAAACCAGTGGCGTGGCTGTCATCGACCAGAACCATGGCCTGATGTTTGTCGGCCAGATCGCAAATGTGATTCAGTGGTGCAGGGTCGCAATCCATACTGAAAACGCCATCGGTTACAATGAGCCGGAATTCAGCTTCGGAAGCTTCTCGCAGTTTGCTTTCCAGATGGTTCATGTCCAGATGATCATAAATGTACCGGCTGGCTTTGGCCAGACGCACACCGTCAATAATGGAAGCATGATTCAGCTGGTCAGTAATGATAGCGCTGTTTTTGTCCAGAAGGGGTTCGAAGACTCCACCGTTGGCATCAAAAGCCGCCGCATAAAGAATGGTGTCTTCAGTGCCCAGAAAATCGCTGAGTTCGGCTTCGAGTTGTTTGTGCAAAGTCGTGGTTCCACAAATGAAGCGGACGGAACTGAGACCGTAACCCCATTCATCGAGGGCTTTGCGGGCTGCGGCCACCACTCTGGGATCCGAGGCAAGGCCGAGGTAATTGTTAGCACAAAAGTTCAGCACTTTATTGCCGGCAACCACAATTTCCGCACCCTGGGGTGATTCCAGCAGGCGTTCCTCTTTATAAAGTCCCTGCTCACGAATGGCGTCCAGTTCAACTCTCAGTGTTTCTCCGAATTTCCCGTACATTCCTGTTTCCTTCCGGCTGCTCTTATAAAGCCTTGCCACGTATTATTTAAGTGTGGCCAAGCACCATTGGGCTTGGCCAGATCCACGAGAACTCAACCTGGTGCTAGTACAGCCTGGCCATATCTTCGAGGGTTTTGACAGGCACTTTGTCGGCCCAGCCTGCTTGTCCGAAGGCAATCATTCGGGCTTTGACCACTTCAGCCATGGCAATGCGCGCTGGCTTCATGTAGTCACGGGGATCAAATTTGCCGGGTTGTTCGGCAAACAATTTGCGAATGGCACCGGTAATAGCCAAGCGGTTGTCGGTATCGACATTGATTTTGCGAACACCGTGTTTGATACCCTGTTGAATGGCTTCCACGGGAACGCCATAACTGTTTTCAAGCTCGCCACCAAAGTTATTGATGATGTCCACAAGTTCCCTGGGAACGGAGCTGCTTCCGTGCATGACTAAATGAGTATTGGGCAGACGACGATGAATTTCTTCAATGAGACTCATTTTTAAAACATCACCAGTTGGTTTTTCTTTGAATTTGTAAGCACCATGACTGGTGCCGATAGCAACGGCCAAAGCATCGCATTTAGTATCTTTTACAAAACGTTCAGCTTCTTCCGGATCGGTCAGGTGTTCGGCAGCTTCATCTTCGCTGAGACCTGCGCCGTGGCCATCTTCGATGCCACCAAGGCAACCGATTTCCGCCTCCACGGTAACACCCAAAGCGTGGGCTTTTTCCACAACCTGGCAGGTGACGTCAACATTGTAGTCGTAACTGCTGGGGCTTTTGCCATCGGCCTGCAGGGAGCCATCCATCATGACTGAGGTAAAGCCCTGGTCGATTGCGCTGAAGCAGGTTTCAGGGCTATTGCCGTGATCCTGGTGCATGGCGAGGGGGATGTTGGGATTCAGTTCGGCGGCAGCGAGCATGAGATGGCGCAAGTAGTTGTCCTGAGAATAGGAGCGAGCTCCGCGGCTGGCCTGAACAATGACCGGACTGTTGGTTTCAGTGGCGGCCATCATGATGGCCTGAATTTGTTCCATATTGTTGACGTTAAAAGCGCCAACACCGTAATCGTTTTCGGCGGCGTGGTCGAGCATGACTCGCATGGGAATCAAAGGCATGGGAGACTCCTAATATGATAGAGAATAACCAAAGTGGGGCGATTGTCTGGAACCTGCCCTGCTTTGGACGGAAATCGAATGACTGCTCTAAGCTAAACCAAGGTTGGGTTATGTTCCAGTGGAATTTGGTGTGTGGGCAGGTTAGGAGGTTAAGAAGGCAAGTACAGGTAAAAAAACCGTTCAAAATTTTCCATTTTGAAATAAGAAGTGGGCTGCACTCACTTTTCGCTATTCAGAGGGGAGGCACCAGTATGTTTAACACCAGCGGGGAAGCCATGCGCCATTCTGGTTATTAAAATAACAACCATCTCATTTCATTGATAAAAACAACATAATTCCATTTTATTTTTCTTTTCCTTTTTCCCAAAAAACATCCAATTCATTTCAATAATTCCCATTAAGTATCATCCATGCCTGCCGAAAATCAGTGTAACAAAATCTTTCAGTGGTTGAGTTAGTTACTCTTCGGATTTAGAATAAGGAAACTCAGATGTTGATGAATCACCTTTCATCCACTCACTATTGCAAAAAAAACTCACTCCCAGCCAGCCTTTTGCTGTTCCTGGGTTTGACACTGGTCGTCCTGCCAAATTTGGCTTTTGCCGAAGACTATATGCGCACCGGGACGTACACCGGCGATGGAAGTGCAAGTCGAAGCATCACCGGAATCGGTTTTCAACCAGATTTTTTAATTATTAAAACGTCCGAGGCCAGGCATGGCGTGGCCAAAACTTCAGACATGCCTGATGGGTATTCCAAAAAACTGGGTGACAATAAAGTTCTGGAAACCACCCGCATTGCCACTCTGGATTCCGATGGATTCACTGTCGGAGATCACCACGAAGTTAACAAATTGGGAGATGAGTTTTACTGGGTGGCAATGAAGGCCGTACCCGGTTCCATCCAAGTGGGTCAATATGTTGGTGACGGCAGCTTCTACCACGCCATTCCGTTATCAGATTTAACCCCAGATGCGGTTTTGGTGATAGCAGCCGAGGCAGAGTTCCCCATCTTTCGCCAAGGCGAAATGGATCTATTCAAAGCATACAAACTCAGTGGTGATGGCCTCGAGAGCAACAGTATTCTCTATAACGACACCAATGCGTTTAATGTTGGCAGCAGCACAACAGTCAATGGAGATGGTAATGACTTCTATTATATTGCCTGGGAAGGCGAATTGGAGACAATTGAAACCGGTTCATACACCGGAAACAATACCAGTCCACGAACCATTTCCGGCCTGAGCCTTAACCCCGAATACATGTTGATCGCTAACGAAATAAACGAGCTACCGGTTCACCGGCCGAGCAGTTTGCCGGGCGATTCTTCATTATTTTTTCTAAACCGAATTGCACAAAACAATCTGATCAACAGCATGAGCGATGGCCAATTCGAAATAGGATCTGACCCAGCGGTTAACCAAAACGGAACCAAATATTTTTGGCTCTCTTTTGCCAACCCCCCAGACCAGGCCGACCTGCAAATCGGAATGGAAGTTGATAATTCCACCCCCCTGGAAAACGAGCCCCTGATTTTCACTTTGAGAGTCATAAACAACGGCCCCAATCCAGTCACCAGCGTTCAAGTGACAGATCTTCTGCCAGCAGGTTTTAGTTATGTCTCCAGTGCACCCAGTCAGGGCACCTACAATGACGCCACCGGTATTTGGGACATTGGCGCCATGGCTGTGACCAACGAACAAACTCTCACCTTGACCGCCACCACCGACCCGGGAACAGGCGGCACAACGCTGACCAATAACACCCACATCAGCTCCAGTTCTGAAGCTGACCCGGACCCGTCCAACGACAGTGATTCGGTGGAAGTAAATGTCCAGGCTACTGCTGGGTCTGATCTGCATGTCACCCTCGTAGCCGATGACCTACTGCCCGATGAAACTGATGCCTTTATCTACACCGTTACGGTGGCCAACAATGGTCCTGATGACGCCACCGGAATCACCCTGCAGGATACCTGGCCAGCGGAATTGACTCTGGATTCGGCGGTTGCCAGTCAAGGAATCTTTGACAGTGGTTCAGGCGTATGGACCCTGGGAAATTTGACCAGCGGCAGCAGCCAGACCCTGACCATGACCGCCACGGTGACCAACGGAACCGCGGGCCAAACCCTGAACCATAGCGTCGCCATTGTTTCTTTTGATCAAACCGACCCCAACAACTCCAACGACAGTGCTTCCCTTGATGTCACGGTGCAAACGGTGGACATTCAAGTGAGCCAGGTTGTCGATCTGGTCACTCCGGACGAAGATGTGGACATTCACTTCACTGTTATCGTTACCAACCTTGGGCCTGGCGCTGCCACATCAGTGGTGATCCAGGATGTTCTTCCTGCCGGGCTAACTTTTGTCTCAGCTTCTCCCAGTCAGGGATCTTTTTCCAGCACCACCGGTTTGTGGAATTTGGGAGATATTTCCAGCGGCCAAACCCAAACGCTGACGCTAACCGCCCACACCGATTTAGGCACGGGCGGAAATTCAATTGTCAATGTATCCTCTTTATCGGCCATGGATCAGACCGATGCTTCAGCCGGAAATAACAGCGCCTCGACCACTATCAATGTAGCCCAACCAGGCGATGTGGACCTGTCCCTGACCATGGGTGTGGACAACGGCACTCCATCCATCGGCGAAAACGTGACCTACACCCTGACCGTAGTTAATCCAGGACCGGCATCTGTCAGCGGATTAGGGATCACCGACCTGCTTCCTGCCGAAGTTACCTACGTCAATTCCTTCACCAATAAAGGCACTTATCAGGATGCCACCGGCCTTTGGACCGTGGGAGATCTGGATAACGGTTATCAAGCTGTTCTCAATATTCTTGCTACGGTGAATTCCGCCGCTTTGGGTGCACCAGTGGTTAACAGTGCATCCATTTCGGCTGTTGATCAGGCGGATCCCCAACCGGCCAACAACACAGCCTCAGCCCAAATTCTAGTACCCAATTGCGATCTGCAAATGTCCATGATCCAAGACCCGCTCACGCCAGTGGTTGGCCAAACCATCACTTACACCATTAAGGTTTTTAATGATGGTCCCAATCTGGCCTCGGGCGTGACGGTGGCCGATAATCTTCCGGCAGGCCTGGCCTATATTTCCGGCATCGCTGACCTTGGAAACTACGATGACAGTTCCGGACTCTGGACTGTTGGTGGATTAAATTCGGGGCTGGAAGCTACCTTGGTTCTGGAAGCTGAAGTAGAAACCTCTGCCGCTGGCACGGCGGTGCAAAACACCGCCTTGGTCAACTCTTTGGATCAGTCCGACCCTGTTTCGGGAAATGATATTGTTTCATCGACCAGCACCATACCCGGCTCTGATCTTGAATTGACATTAATCGCTGACCAGGCCACCGCTCTTGAAGGTGACCAGGTTACCTTTACCCTGACCGCGACCAACCACGGGCCCGATCAAACCACCGGTGTCAGTATCAATCAAGCTCTTCCGGCGGGGCTTACCTATGTTTCGGCCACACCCAGTGCGGGATCTTACACCGCAGCCACTGGTCAGTGGCTGGTGGGACCCATCGCCGATCAAGACATCGTGACTTTGGATGTGACCGCATCGGTGGATGCAGGGACTACCGGACAGATCATAAACAACCCGGTTCTGGTCTCCGCCTCAGATGTGGCCGACCCTGACTCGTCCAACAACCAGACCACTGTTTCCATCATCATTTTTGGGTCTTCACAACCTGATGAAAACATTCTCTGGCCCACCATGGGAAGCGGTTCAGAAGTTTGGCCCGGCCAAAGCGATTTGCAGCAGGCACTTCAGTTCTCCCTGGTCAACCGCAGCACCACGGCAGACACTCTGCAGTCGTTAACTTTGTCTAACCTCACCACCGGTGAAGGCACCTCTTCGCAAATGGATGCCGAATGGCAACCTATTCAAATCATACGCCGGGCATCCGATGAAGATGTGCGACACTCGGCGTCTTTCATTAATGGCGAAGCTTATTTTGAAAACCTGCAGTGGAACATCGAGGCGGGCGATACCCTTGTCATCACCGTTTTTAGCGGGGCTTCACTGGCCGCTCGAGACGATGCTCATTTGAGCCTGGGTGTTATGCAAGCCGAAGATTTGGAATTGGCCCAGTCTTACACCCTGATGGGTGGCTGGCCCCTGGTCAATGGGCAGACTTTAACCGTTGATGGTTTTGTGGCCGCCCAGGCCGTGGTTCAGCGTCAGAATGCAGAGCTTTTGTCTATTGGGTCGCAAAACAATCTCGCTTTCACCATTGACCTGCCAGGCAACGGCTACCTGGACGATTCATTGTACGGAATCACACTGAAGAACTACGGCTCGGCCCTGCCCAACGATGACATCAGTGCTTTAAGCCTTTGGGCCGACGAGGGTGACGGAATTTTTGATGCGACTACCGATACCCACCTGGGCGAAGCCCTTTTCTCGGGACTTTATTGGCAACTGTCCGGCCTGAATTTCCCGGTCCCTGCCGATGGTTATCGTTTCTTCGCTACAGTTAATATTGCCGAAACGGCCCAACCTTCCCGTGATATCAGGCTGGGCCTGCCTATCACCAATGGCTATGCTGTGGAAATGTTCAGCGGCAATGACGGGCCGGTGGATGAAGAACTGGAAAGCCCGGTCACTTTGGGCATCAGTGTCACCGACCGTGTCATTCTGACCGCCGAGTGGTTTGTCTCGGGTATGACTTTACCCGGTGCAAATAACCTTCCTTTGCTTCAATTTGTTTTGACCAATACCTACGAAACTCCCCGCCAGTTGGAATCTCTGTCTTTCATGCACACCACCTTGGCTTCGGGTGCGGATCAGGATCAACTGGACGCCATTTGCCAACAAGTGAATTTGTATCTCGATACCAACAATAACGGTGAACTGGAAGACCCCACGGTGGATCAACTTTTAGGAACGGGTGTCTTTGAAAATAGTCGAGTGACTTTTTACGGTCTGAATCAGGAATTGCTCGCCGATTCTGGCCCACGATTGTTTGTTACAGCCGATTTGGGTTTGAACACCGTGCCCGATGGAACCCTGATCAGTGGCGAAATTGAAAACCTCTTTGATATCAATATCCCTAACTCAACTGTCGTGGCCAACTGGCCGGTTCAATCGGGCATTGAGTGGGAAACCAATGGCATCATCGCCGAACAAATAATCAGCCACCCCATTTCAGTTTTGACCCTGGGCCCTGGCGAAGGGCCCGTCCTGGCCCTGGATTTAACCCTCCCGGCCAATGGTTTTCTGGCCGACGAACTTGTAGGTGTGACCTTCACCAATGAAGGTTCAGCGGTGGCCAGTGATTTACAGGATGCCGAACTTTGGAGCGACGGCGGCGATGGTGTGTTTAACGCCGGTGGTGGCGATGATATTTTGCTCGGCGATTTTACTGTGGCGGGCTCGACCTGGTATAGCACCATTCTTTCTCACGAAATCCCCGTTGGTGGAAGTCGTCTTTTTGCCAGCCTGACCGTGGCCGACTCCCCCAGCGATTCAGTGATTGTTCAGTTAGGTGTTCCCCTAAACGGAATCACGGTTTCTTCGGCCAACGATGGCCCCATCGATGAATCTCTTGCCGGGCAAAGTTCACTGGTAATCAGTACTTCGCCACTGCGCTCTTCCTTGGCCTTTGAGTCCACCGAATCCAACACCGGCCAGACCCAAACGGTGACCATGACCGTGCGCAATGCCGGCAGTGAAACTGTCACCGGCATTGAGCCCTATCTGGGTGTTTCATCAGGAGAATCTCTCCTGGAATTGACCGTCCCCACACCGGCGATCATCGGATCTCTGGATCCTGCGCAGACAGCCCAATTCAGTTGGTCTTTTGAATCCATTCTGGCGGGTGAAGTGGTGCTCGAAGGTAACGCTCAGGGCTTGGTCAACCTGGACCAGGTGCGGCGGTCTATCGTGACCCCGACCTCGGCTCATACCATTTACAACCCCGTGCCCAACCTGGAGCTTTATCCCACAGCCAACCTCCCGTTTTCCATCAACCGGGGCCAACAAGACCTGGTCCCGCTAACCCTCACTTTTGTTAATCCAGGTGATGAAAACGGAGCCAACGCCCATTTAACCGGCATGAGAATCCGCCTGATGGAATCGGCCGAAGGAAACGACATTGTCCCGGCCGACCTGTTGGATCAAATCGTGATCAGCGAAGGCACCGATGTGTATCTGGCCACCACTGATTTGCCCACCACCGGAGGTATCATTGACCTGGAGTTCACTCATCCGGTGGTGATCACCGAATCCGAACCGGTAACCGTTGGCTTGCGCCTGGACCTCAAATTGAATTCAGTGGTGCCGTCATTCCTGATCAGCATTGAAGAAAGTATTTGGATAAGTGGCAACGATGCCATCAATGATAATAACCTGACGGTTGTTTATGAGGACGGTAGCTTCCCCTTGCGCACCGGGCAGGCCACTTTGGTTTCCCAGGCTACGGGCTTAAACGTGGCCGTCAATGATTTGGCACCCGGGTCTTCGGTTCCCGGTCAGGACGATGTTCTTATTGCCGAGATTATCCTTTCCCAGACTTTGGCCAACGATACCTCCTCCTCCATCGACGTGGGAAGTCTTGCTTTCCGTTTCCATGACGAGGAAGGAGTGCCTTTGGTTGACCCATCATCAATATTCAGCAACTTAAGCCTGCTGAGTGCGTTCCAGGAACATTACACAGGAACACCAGTGACCGAAGCCGACTCCATCGTGGTCCTGTCACTTTCGGCTCCGGTAACTATTTCGGGCGAGTCTTCTCTGGTGCTGCGATTAATGGGTGATATTTCCCCCGACGCAGCCCTTGGCACTGTCACCCCCTTATTGGCCAGTCCCGATTATTTCGATGCGCGGGATGGCAATATGAACAACCCAGTGCCCGTGGCCTGGGCTACCGATCCGGCGGCGCCTGAATTGAGCATCGTCGGACCCGCCTCCATCTTGCAGGTGGCAGGCATCAGCACCTTGCCCCAACAAGTTTCCATCGGGACCCGCGACCTGGACGCCCTGACCTTGACTCTCAGTCATCCCGGGGAGGACAACACAGCTCCCATCAGCTGCGATACTCTGGTGGTCAGTTTTGTGGATGCCACCCGACAACCGCAAAACCCCGCTCCGTTTCTGGATCGCATTCGGGTGATGCAAACGGATACCGTTCTGGGATTCGCCATTGACCCCAATTCCGAAAATGGTCGCATTGTTTTGCCCCTGACTGAAGTACAACTGGAGCCCGGTCAGAGCCTGGATTTACAGGTGAAACTGGACGTTCGCTCTGACAGTGCCGAAGGCCACCTGGAGCTGGTTTGCCATGAGGATGGTTTCATCGCTTCGGATGTGTATTCAGGAACAAGACTGATCATTGAAGCAGCCTCCGGGGGAAGTTTGCCCCTTTCATCGGGCTTGACCCAAGTCGTTGAAGTGGCCGATGAATTGCGTGTCGCTGCCAATAGCCTGATGCCGGCGCTGCTGGCACCCCAGGAGCAAGGCACCTCGGTATTAGCACTGTCTTTATACAATCCAGCCAGTGAAGGCGGCGGTGGCATTCAGATCAACAGCCTGACCCTGGGCACCGCCCCCAATAAAGCGGACGAACCCACCCTGGACGAATACCTGGACACCATAGTTTTGCGCAGGGGAGAAACCGATCTGGCATCGGTTTCAAATTTGGAATCAGGGGCAAATACTGTGGTTTTAGAACCCGTGCCGAACCTGATTATTGATGCCGGAGCCACTCTGGAAATGGTGGTGGTCATTTATCTGCGTGAAGACGCTCCCGAAGGCTCTTTGAAACTGATCCTGGAAGAAAGCGGGCTTGCCGCCGGTCCCCCAGGTGGCGGGGGTTTCTCCATTCAAGTTCTGCCAACCAGCGGCTACACCTTCCCCATGGCCACTGAAAGCGGCAACGTGGGCTCGGCCAGTCTGGAAGCCAGTTACGCTAACTACCCCAATCCGTTTGCCGCCGGAAGCGAACCCACTACATTCGCTTACTCACTGGTTCGAGAGGCCACCGTTGACCTGAGAATAATGACTCCTCACGGCGAACTTGTCGCCACCATCCTTAAAGATGAACCCAGAAGCGCCGGCCTGCACCAGAGCGATCTGTGGCTGGGTTTGAATGGTAACGGATCGACAGTTCACAATGGTGTCTACCTGGCCGAACTGGTGGTTCACTACAGCGACGGTGAGCATAAACGACTACTGCGGAAAGTGGGGGTCGTACGATGACTCACGGAAATATTACAACCGTTTCCTGCCTCACAATTATTCTGCTGTTGTTATCCCTGAACCCGGCAATTGCCCTGGATGATGGAGGCGGACGATCGGTCTTTGCTCGCGGTGCGGGTGAACGAGCCCTGGCCCTGGGCGGAGCCTACAGCGCGGTTGCCAACGATCCGGGGGCCATGATCTGGAACCCTGCTGGTTTGGCTCAATTGAATCGAAGAAACATTTATGCCAGCCATACCAACCTTATCGGTATGGGGTTTACTGAGCAGGCGGGCATGATGGCCCTTCCTCACTGGAAATGGGGAACTCTCGGTTTTGGGTACCGTCGCTTTGCCGTGGACGGCATTGAAGGTCGTGACGACCGTGGAACCATTTATGACGATAATCTACAGAACGCGGAAACAGAAATCCTCATGGGATATGGCCGGAAAATTGGAACGGCCTGGGATTTGGGTATGACCCTCAAATACCAGCGACAGGAGTTGGCCGGATACAGCGACGGAGCTCCGGGTCTGGACCTTGGCATGAGGGTCAGCCCTCTGCAGGCTTTCGGCGGCCAGTCTTCATTTGCCGAAGATTTGAAACTTGGATTTTCCGTTCGCAACCTTATCGAGCCGAATATGCGGCTTAAAGAAGATGGCGTAAAAGACCCCACCGGTTTGCGCGTGGGATTAGCATACAATGGTGAGTTCAGCAAAAACCTTCACCTGCTCCTGACTGGAGACATTGAGAAAACTCGCGAAATGGACACCCGACTGCACGCCGGTGCTGAAGTTCGCTTGTTGGATATTTTGGCTCTGCGCGTAGGCTCTAACTCTGGCATGATGACCGCCGGAGCCGGTTTTCAGGTGGCCAGTCTAACTTGCGATTATGCCTTCGAAGACAACCCTCTGGAAACAGTTCACCGCTTTGGCGTGGGTTTGGCCTTTGGGGCCACAACTCAAGAAACTCGTCAGGCTAAATTGCAGGCTCAGGAATTGGAAATGCGCGAACAACTGGCTGCCGCCTTTATGAAAGAAAGCGACGAACGGGTGCAATCGATCCTGAATCAAGCCCATGTGGATTTACAAGATGGCGCCTTTTCCTCAGCCCTCGGTGGCATTGAAACGATCAAAGTTCTGGACCCCAACTGCAAGGGCTTAAAAGAACTTGAATCCGAGGCCTATTATCAACAGGGATTGCAATTGGATAAGGCCAACGATTTGGCTGGAGCTCAATTGGCATTCCAGCGTTCGGTTGACAGTAACCCGCAGCACAGCCAAGCGAATGTTCGTTTAATGGACGTGGCCGAACGCAGCAGCCGCAACGCCGCCCGCTCAAAGGGACTGCGCGCGCAGTACGACAAAGCCCTCGAAGCATACGCACGAGGCGATTTGATACAAGCTCAGGAAGGCTTCACCAGCATCCTGAAACTGAATCCCAAAGACCGTGAAGCCAAAGCTCTGCTGACCAGCACTCGCCAAACTTTGAATTTGCGGGCCGGCGCCCTGATTGATCAAGCCCACGCCAAAGCCATGGCTCAGGACTTCGCCGGTGCTCGCAACACCCTCAAAGAAGCGGCCAGTCTGGTTCCTGAACATTCAGGCCTGGCCGAAGCTCTGGTGTTTATCGATTCCCGGCAGGAGCAAATCAGGCAATCCAAACTGGCCGTTGAAACCAAGCCAAAGGTTCAGCCTGAAGCGAGCGATCCCATCTCCACCCCTGTCGAAGTGAAATCTGTTGCGACGGTATTGCCGACGTTTAACTCCCTTTCAGCCACAGAACGTCAGGAAGTTGCCGATCTGTATCAGAGAGGCCTGAAAGCAGTGGAAGAAAACCGTCACCAGGACGCCATCCGCTATTGGGAATTGGTGTGGAGTCGTGCCCAGGATTATCAGCAGGTTGCCGACAACTTGAAACAGGAATACCTGGCTATGGGAATGGAAGACTTCGCGGCCGGCCGCCTGGAAGAATCGATCCGGGTTTGGGAAAAGGCCCAAAGAGTGGATCCCGACGATAACCGGACCCAAGGTTACCTGGCTCGTGCATATGAACACAAAACCAGAATTCGTGAAATAAAGGGTGATCACTAATGTCGAAGAAAAATCACTACTCCACAATGGAGGCACCTGATAAGCGCAGGATTGTCAGTTTGCGTTGGTTGGCCACCTTGGCTGCTGCCGGTTTGGTAACTCTCTCGGTCAGTGTTGTGGGTTGGATTAGTGAACAAAGTATGCGCCAAACTCTGGTGCGCGAAGCTCAGACCCAATTGGTTTTGGAGGCCCGCAACCTGGCCATCACAAGTTCGGAAGCTTTGTTGACCGAGTTCCCCGAGCTGACCCTCATTCCCCTGGCCAAAGACATTCAAAACGGACGACCTGAAATTCTGGATGTAATTATCATTGATCATCAGGGTTTAATTCAGGGATCACCCGAATCTCGAGCCACCGGTTCAACCTGGAAAAGGCCTGATGATTTGCTTGCTGTTCAACTGAGCACCACTCTGGAGACCAATGAACGCCTGAGTGAATCTGAAACCATGATGATGATGGAATGCCCTGTTCATCTGGACAACGAATCGGATATGGGATGGGTTGTAATTGTATTGGACAAGAGTTTCATCGAAGCCAAACTGCAAGCCGCCCGGAAAAAATTGCTCAGTTATGCCGCTGGTCTGATTGCTCTGGCCACCATGATTACACTTGTGTTGATGTCGCAATTGTTCAAGCCCTTGTCTCAATTGAAAGAAGGTCTTAAACGCATTGGTCAGGGCGATCTGGAATCACCCATGAAAGTTCGGGATGTTACTGAACTGGGGATGCTCGGGCATTCAGTGAATATTATGAGCGAGCAATTGCTGGCTTCCCAAAACCTGGCCAAAGCCAGGGAACAGGAAGTTATTGATACCCAGAAAGAGGTCATCAATACCCTCGGGCAAGTTGTGGAGAGTCGATCCTCGGAAACAGCCAATCACACGGTCCGTGTGGGCGACATGAGTTACGAGCTGGCCTGTCTTCTGGGGCTTTCCCACGAGGAAGCCGATTTAATTCGCATGGCCTCGCCCATGCATGATGTGGGAAAGATTGGTATTCCCGATAGTATTTTAAATAAGCCCGGAAAACTGACAGATGAAGAATATCTGGTGATGCAAAACCATGCTGAAATTGGTTATACTATTCTGAATAATAGTGACAGCAATGTTTTGAAAGCTGCTGCCACCATCGCTCATGAGCATCATGAACGCTGGGACGGAAAAGGATATCCGAGGAAAATCAAAGGGGAAAATATTCATATTTACGGCCGAATTGTTGGCCTGGCAGATGTTTTTGATGCCATTTTCAGCAATCGGGTTTATCGAAAAACCATGCCTCTGGAACAGGCCTTGGATATAATTAAAGAAGAGCGTGGAAGGCATTTTGATCCTCAACTGGTAGATTTATTTTTAGGGAACCTGCCCAAGTTTTTGGCCATATCAGAGCGCTATCAGGACTCGCCCGCCTCAAAAGTTGTCGAACAAAAAAGCACTGTACCGGTCAACAGTTAAAACCCTGTCCCTGCCAAAAAGATCGTTTGCCGTGTCCCCATTACGGTTAGGTCAATAGAGTACATCAAATCACCCGCTGTCCTAACCCAAAACTCCATAACCTGAAAAAGCTTTTGTCCTGTTGGCGTGGTCGGTAAGCATGAGCTCCTGTA
>JAAEOA010000408.1 GCA_024223715.1 bacterium
AGCACTTGTGCCGTTCAGCAATCCTGGGTTGGTTTCCATTCCCCTGAGTTTCCTTACTCTGGTTGTGGTTTCATTGATGACTCAGAAAAAATCTGACGCGTAAAAGCTGGCATTAGCAAAACGGCCCGGGGAATTCCCGGGCCGTTATGTTTTCATACTCACCTGGCACTTCACCATTCCAAAAACTCCGAATGACCCTCATTTGGCTTTCCCGAATAATTGGTTTCCTCAGAAACCGGATGTGTTTTAGCCAAAGTAACTCCTTGGAATAGTTAAGGGGATAATACCCGCAGATGCTATCGAGGCCCTTGACCTGAAGGGAATAACCAGAAAATGGGGATCCGGAGACAGCCTCAAGGCAGTCTTTGCCCCTGTCTCATATGGTTGTATTATTTGTGAAGAATTTCAGTTCATCAATTAGCCCTAACCTTCCCAATGGAGGATTTCAATGAAAAAGTTTGCCATCCTGTCCGCTACCCTGCTTTTCGTTCTGATTAACATCATGCCTGCGGTAGCTCAGACTCAAAACAAAAAAACTATGCAAATGTACCACGTCGCCGTTGTCAAAAAAATGCCCCAAGTGGAAATCGCAGAATGACCCTGAGGCCATGGATGCCCGTATAAAAATTGTGGAGAACATCAAAGCAGCTGCCCAAACGGGCTTGGTCGTTACCGCGGGACTGGTCAACGATGAAACCGACGCAGAATTTATCATTATTTTTAACATAAAAACAAATACGACGCCCTTGAACTGATGAACAAATCTGAAAACATTAAAAATGGTCTGTATAAAGCAGAAGTATATTCAATGTTTGCACCGGTCGGACTGGTCATCGATAAATAGCTGTTTGGATTTTCGATAAAAAAAGCCAGCCCTTTAATGGGGCTGGCTTTTTTGTTGAAATATTCAAGTCAGAACTAAAGACCAAATCCAACCCGGAACTCCAGCCATTGCTGGGCTTCAACATCTCCGGATTCAAAAACATAATTATACCGAACACTGATATGCCCGACCAATGAATCCCAAGGCAAGTGGTAGCCAAATTCAGGAGCCAGAGCCATGTGCCAATTGTCGTCTTCAAGGGCATAAAGGCCCAATGATGTTCTTTTCTCCAGCCAAACCATTCCACCATTCAGTCCGGCATACATCCATCCGCTGCGCCGGCTGTAAGTACCAAAATTATGGTAAACAGCTCCATACAAAGGAATGGTATTGATATATTTTCCGTGGTTTCCGGTAGCCTGAATGTTATCCAGAAAAACCGTTTCGTTCTTATTGTCCGCAAGCACATTGTACCCGGCGTTAAAACCCCAGGACATTTCCGTACTCACCCGATTGCGGTACTCCAAGCTGAAGCCACGAGCATGAAAACCAGGAACAAAGTCGCCTGTATCTCCCAAACCAATAGTACTGCTCCAGGACATGCCAAAACTATTCTCTCCGGCATTTGCCAGAGGCGCTACCAAACTGCAAGCCAGCAGGAGCAGCATAATACTGATGAATCTTTTCATAATGAGCTCCTTTCTACCGGGCATCAGCCTGGATATAAGTGGATTGGGAGAAGCACTGATCAATGCCGTTGGTAATAGCCTGATTCGTGGGAACACTTCCTTCACCACTGAGAGCACCATTTATTCCTGCTACCCACAATACAGGAAATTCGTAGTCGGGATCATCTTCCGGGATATCTCGCCAGTCGGTCATGGTCCAGACAACAGTTCCCTGAGTGTATTTGTAATAACCCTGGGAAGGATAACCCCAGCCATAGCCAGGATAGCCCCAATAACCACCATAATAAATCACACTGAGCCAGGCATCACTCTGAACAGCACCAACACTGACCACCACATCGGGGCTTACTGGCAGTTGGCCATCAACTTCTTCGACCCGAATGAATCCCAGGGCGTCCATCTGTGAGGCAATATTCTCAAGAATAAGGTCATCAAAACTGCGGTCCAGGGGCATGGAAGAGTTGTCATCCGGATCAATAAGAGCCACAACAGTATCTTTCATGGCCCAGGTCGTCAGGCCATCGTAGTTACCTTCGGGATTACTAATAGTAATGGCCAGTCCGACATCTCCCAGATCTGTCGGCTCGCCGGGGTAACAAGCAGCCAGCAGCAGCGCCAGGGCCAGACTACCCCCCAGGACTATCAGAAGGCGCATTCTCGATTGGTTTTGCATTATTTCTCCATTGTTGGGATACGGTTTTAATTCCCTTATAAACTAAGTCCAAAGTGATTTTTTTTCAATATCCTACTGTTTGGAACTTTTCATACTCACCAACCAAAAAAGTCAGGAATTATTTCCAATGAAGCATTGTCGATGACCCTGTGTTGGTATATTTTAGTCGCAACTCAAACTAAGGAGATGTTCGTGTCCAGAAGCTATGCCCTTTCTTTGTTATTTGTGTTTTTTTCTGCGGTTTTCCTTCATCAGAATGCCCCGGCTGAAGAGATTTCTCCCAGCAATGAAAACGCCATCCCAGAAGACACCCGCTCCCGACGCAAACGACTCGATGATCTTTTAGCTGATCTGGCCAACACTCCTGGGCACTTACAGTTCAATGGAGGCCTGACCACTGTTGGCCAATACCTCGTCCACGATGGCCACAATGAAGCTGCCGGAACCGGCTCGATCGACATATATGCCCACACCAGCTACGGCCCTGGAACCATGCTCTTTTTCGCCTTTGAATCAGGGTCAGGAATCGGGGTGGACGATGCCCTCTCCCTTTCCTCTCCCCTCAACGGTGATGCGGTAGTCACCCGCAGTTCCGAAGGCATGGACCTTCTGGTTCTGAACGAAGCCTGGGCGGAATTTACCGCCCTCAATGAAGCTGTGACTCTTACTGTGGGGAAAATCGATCTCACTAATTATTTTGATATCAATCGTCTGGCCAACGATGAAACCTCCCAGTTTTTATCCGGGGCTTTTATTAACAACGCTGCTTTTTTGGCACCCGACCCGGGACCTGGGATTCGGGCTCGAACAGTTCTATTTGATTGGTTTTCCGCCCAAGTGGGTGTAATCAGCTCCAGCCCGGACGGCGGGACCCGCTTTCGTGACGCTTTTCCCATTGGTGAACTGGGCATGCAGTTTTTACCCAATTCCCACCTGGCCGGCAACATTAGAGCATATCTATATGCCCCGGCCCACACTGAAGGTGCAACCGGCTGGGGCCTCAGTCTAGATCAGAACCTCACAACTCGAAGCGCAATGTTTGCGCGTTGGGGCCAAAACTCCGGCCGCCTGGCTCAGGAAAACAATCTGGAATCTGCCTGGAGTGCCGGGTTTCAGCAGAAAGCATCTCTGAAGAGTAAAGAACTGATTCTGGGTCTGGCGTACGGCCAAACTCAGGAAGAAACCGGAGCCAAAGAAAAAAACTTCGAAATTTACTCGTCGTGGCAATACAATGAGTGGACTTTCATTTCCCCTTTCGTTCAATGGGTTCACAATTTGGAACGCATGAATCAGGGGGCAACAGTAGCCGGCATGCGAGTGCAATTTTTCTTTTAGTACCAAATTCGGTCTGGATATTTACAGGAGAACACCGTGGCTCATTCGGAATCAAAAAAAGTCATTTTTGCCGCTCTTATTGGCAACGCCCTCATTTCAGCCACCAAACTTGTGGCTGCATCCATTACCGGCAGTAGCGCCATGCTCAGTGAGGGCATTCACTCTATTGTCGATACCGGCAATCAGGGTCTGCTTCTTCTGGGTTTAAAAAAAGCAGCCAAGCCTGCCGACAAGGAACACCCTTTCGGCTACGGAAAAGAAGTATATTTCTGGTCCTTTGTGGTGGCCATTCTCATTTTTGCCGTGGGTGCAGGAGTTTCCATTTATGAAGGAATTCGCCACCTGCAGCACCCGGAACCCATTCACAATGTTCACCTCACATACCTGGTGCTGGCGCTCTCTTTTCTTTTTGAAGGAGCCGCCTGGTTCCTTGCTTATAAAGAATTTAAGCGCATCAAAGGAGCTCGCACCTTCATGCAGGAAGTGCGGCGCAGCAAAGACCCCTCGGCCTTTGTGGTTCTGTTTGAAGATTCCGCAGCCATGGCCGGTATTCTCGTGGCATTCCTGGGAATCTGGCTCGGGCAGGTTACTGGTTTGTTATGGCTCGATGGAGCAGCCTCGGTGGTCATTGGTCTCATCCTGGGCCTGACGGCCTGGCTGCTGGCTGTGGAAACCAAAGATTTGCTCATCGGCGAAAGTGCGGTGCCCGAAGTTGTTGCCAGTGTTAAGAATCTGGCTTCTGAAGTTACCGAAGTGGAACACGTGAATGAAGTTCTCACCCTGCACATGGGACCCGAATATGTCCTTGTGAATTTGAGTTTGGATTTCAGGGATGACTGTTCTGCGGTTGACGTGGAAAAGGCCATTGCCCTGTTGGACCAGCGCATTAAGCTGAATTACCCTCTGGTGAAGAAGGTCTTTGTGGAAGCTGAAAGCCGGTTTGATCGTTGAAAATGATGACGCCGTGTTTATTGAGAAGGCGTTTGCTGGATAAAATCAAACACCCAGCGCAGAAGGGCAATCAGAACTAAAATTCCGCCCTCCAGCCGGGAAATTTTCCAACCGGTTTTCATAAAATACAGGACAAGAAAGACCATACCGCAAAGAGCAAAAAGTGATATTCTTGCCGCTTCATTAATGGCCATTTCCTGCATTATTCCCGCAGCCCCAAGAACTCCCAGTAAATTAAAAATATCGCTGCCAATAAGATTGCCCGCGCTGATCTCGAAACGACCTTTAAGTACACCGGCAAGGCTGGTGGCAAATTCTGGAGCCGAGGTTCCTGCAGCCACAATGGTTACAGCAATAACCCAGTCACTAACGCCCATGCTGCGAGCCAGAGCGGTGGCCGACTCCACCATAACAAAAGCCCCCACCACAATACCCAACAGCCCCAGAATCAGAAAAATGACGTCATGAACCATTGTTTTGGCTATTTCTTCGTCATTCTCATCGGAATTGGCCTCCTCATCGTGACGGTTCTTGAAGAGATAAACCAGGTAGATAATAAGCAGGGTAAAAAGCAGGAGGCCATCGCCACGGGTCAGTTTGAGATCAATCCCCACCAGCAGCAGAATCAGGACTGTAGATGCCCCCAAAACCAAACCATCGCGCTGCAGAAGCTGACGGGAGGTGGGAATGGCGCTAACCAGAGCACAGCCACCAAGAATAAAACCCAGATTAAAAATATTCGAACCCACAATATTGCCAACGGAAATGTCGCCATGACCCTGGAAGGCCGAATACAGAGTGACGGCAAATTCTGGCGCCGAAGTTCCAAAAGCAACCACCGTCAAACCAATGATTAATTCTGATACACCCAAGCGTTTGGCTATACGACCGGCGGCCTCCACCATGCTGCTGGCTCCAAAGCCCACAGCCAGAATGGAGACCAAAACCACCGCAATGTTCCCAAGCCGGGGGAATTCATCGAATGCAAACAGTTCGCCCAAAATATTCCTGTCTATTTTTTTAACATCGAAGGTCAATAACCTTTGAAGGAAACTTCTCTGGTGTTAGATTACACTCTGACGGCAAAAATGCACGTTTCATTTGGGCACAAACAAAAATTTGAGGACAAAATGCGTTACACAACCGATATCGTTGTCATTGACCTGGAAGCCACTTGCCCCGCCGAAGATCAGGGGAACAACTCGGTAGAACGCAGCAGCATCATCGAGATTGGGGCCGTTCGCCTGGATCGACGCAGCCTCGAAGTGGTTAGTACCTTCAACGAGCTGGTCCGGCCGGAACGCTTTCCCATTGTGCCCTTTATTACCGAAATTACTAACATCAGTCCTGAAATGGTGGCCGAGAAAGAAACCTTTTCAAAAGTTGGCCAGCGTTTTCTGGAATGGTATGGCCCACGCAACAAAGCCATCATCGCTGCTTTTGGGGCTTATTACGACATTCCCCTTTTGCGCAAGGAATGCAACGAGTACAACCTCGATTATCGCACCCATATTGCCGGTGGTGCTTTTGACCTGCGAGCTGTGGCCACCGTCTGGCTGGCTGCCAACGGACACCGTACCAGCGGGTTGAATTTAGCATCAATATTAAAAAAAATGGATATTGGGGACCGTTTCACTGCCCACCGGGCGGTTGAAGACGCCAAAGCGGCCGCGGCTGTTTTGCAGGTTTTTCATTTGGGCAGGGCCTTGGATTAAGTTCCCTCTTGAATCCCCTCCGAATTTCTACCATTCTTCGGTCACCCGCTAGCGTTTGCCCCCAAACAGGATGAATCCTCATTTTCAGGGTTTTCCTCGTACTGTGGGGATTCATGATTTGAGAGGAGCTGCCCGTGCCCGATTCCAATCAGCTGTTCCAGGCCCAGAAATCCAATTTTGCCCACTGGGAAATCCTAAAAGATGTGGTCGACCAGCAAATCGACTTAATGCTCAATTACCGCCAGAGCGGGCACCCCGGGGGAAGCCGATCCAAGGCTCATTACATGATCAGCCTGATGCTGAGCGGGGCCATGCGCTGGGACATCCGTCATCCTGAAAAACGTTTCGCCGACCGTTTCGTTTTGGTGGCCGGACACACAGTACCTCTCATTTACTCCATTTTGAGCACTTTCAATGAAGCCATGCACCTGATGCATGAAAAAACCGGTGACGACAAATACCTTATTAATGGTGGCGAAGAACGCACTATGACCTGGAAGGACCTGCTCGGTTTTCGCAACGTTGGCGGCTTGCCAGGCCATGCGGAAATGGCCGAAAAGAACCTCTTCTGCAAATTCAATACCGGGCCCAGTGGCCACGGTGCTCCTGTTGCAGCCGGGGAAGCCATGGCTTTGAAACGGGCCGGCGCGGGCGAAGTAAAAGTTTTTGGTATTGAAGGCGAAGGCGGCCACAGCGCCGGTTGCTGGCATGAGACCAAAAACTCGGCTTACGGCCTGGGTCTGGACAACCTGCACATGATTATTGACTGGAACGATTTCGGCATCGACCCCCATAGCTACAGCAGCATCATTCACGGCAGCCCCCGGGACTGGTTCACCGGTTACGGCTGGGATGTCTTCGAAGCCAAAGACGGCAGCGACTGGGACGACGTCACTCTGGCATTGCTGGAAATGTCTCATGGTGAAAATACACCCATGAGACCGGGCATGATGTTTGGCAAAACAATCAAAGGCCGTGGCTACCACACAACCGGTTTCGACAGCCACGGAGCAGCCAACCCCCGCAACGGCGACAAATTCTGGCAGGGCCGGGCTGACTTTACAGCCAAATACGGATCTCAGTGGGTGGGTAAGGACAACCCCGCTCCCAACGATGCAGAAGAAATGAGTCAACAGTTTGCCGACAATCTGAACGTGGCTCTCGATGTTCTGCGTGGCAACGACGATCTTGTGGAATATCTGGCCAACCGTCTGGTGGAATTGGGTGACAGCGTGCCTGAGAACATTGAAAGTTTCAGCCTGCCTGTCAGTAAAAACCCATTAAATGACGACTCCCTGTTCGACATTGACAGCTATCCAGAAGAAATGTGGGCCGCTCCCGGCACAAAAGCCCCCAACCGGGCCGCATTTGCCAAATGGGGTAGCTACATCAACAGCTATTGCCTGAAAAACTATGGTCGCCCCCTGTTTATGGTCTGCTCTGCCGATTTGGCCGGATCGACCAATATTTCAGGTTTTGGAAAAGACTTCGGCGATATGAAAAACACCGGGTGGTACAACCGGGAAACCAATCCCGATGGTGTGATTCTCCCCCAGGCCATTACCGAATTTGCCAACGCCGGTATTATGGTGGGTGCTTCTTCTGTGAACATGTCCGACAAACCTGAAGAAGAGTTTAATGGTTTTTATACTGCCAGCAGTACCTACGGAGCTTTCAGCTATCTGAAGTACGGAGCCATGCGCCTGTACAGTCAGCTGGCTCAGGACTGCGAACTGCAACTGGGGAAAACCATCTGGGTAGCTGGTCACAACGGCCCGGAAACGGCCGAAGACAGCCGCACTCACTTTGGTATTTTCAGTCCGGCCAATACGCAATTGTTCCCCGATGGCACGGTTATCAACATCTGCCCCTGGGAATACAATGAAGTGCCCGTCATGTTGGCAGCGGCCATGAAAACCGATTCGCCCATCATTGCCCTGCAATTGACCCGTCCGGGTGTAACAATTCCCAACCGTGAAAAACTGGGCCTTGGGTCCCATCTGGAAGCGGCCAAAGGTGCTTACATTTTGCGCGACTACAAAGAAGACTGTCCTCAGCAGGGTTGCATTATGGTTCAGGGAACCATGAGTACTTACAATTTAATTGAGGCCCTGCCTGCCATTGACGCAGCGGGAATCAATGTGAAAATTGTGGCCGTGCCCAGTGTGCAACTTTTCGATCTGCAGGACGCTGAGTATCAGGACAAGGTCATCACCCCGGGTGATAAACTGAACAGCACTTTCGTTACCAACATGTCACGGCGCACCATGGTCGACTGGAGCTTCAATCCGCTGGCCAACCAGTACGCCATGAGCAGCGACTGGGATGACCAATGGCGGCCCGGTGGCAGCGGTGACCAGGTCTGCGAAAGCGCCGGCATTGATCCGGTTTCATTAACCAAAGGTGTGGTCGCTTTTGCAGAAGACTTCAGTAAACGCATGGAGGAACTCGACACCATGATGAAAGGTGCCCGCGGTTAATTCAGTTCGCATCCAGAGTTGGCCCCGCACACCAGAATTGGTTTGCGGGGCCTTTCCAAACAAAGGATCATTCATGGGATTTCTAAAAACCACCGGCACCATTTTTATTATATCCGGTCTTTTTCTGGGCTGTTCCAGTGCCCCTAACGTGGCCACGGACAAAACGACTTCACACCCCGTGGGAACTCTGCAATTTATTGAGAGCGTACCTGAAGAAACCACCTTGGACTCTCCTGCTTTTGAAGATGCAGCCACTGCATGGCCCGCGTATCTGGCCTCCGCCAAAAGCAGCATCGATGTGGCCAGTTTCTATTTTTCCCGCATGGGTGACGGCAAAGATTCGTCAGCCCCGGCCGGCCTTGAAGACCCTCTTCTCAAGAGCATCCAGGCTCTGGAAGATGCCGCCGGCCGCAACGTGAAAGTTCGCATTCTGGGTGACTCAAAATTTCAGAAAACCTATCCTGAATTGCTGGCCGAATTTAAAGAGGTCCCGGGTGCTGAAAGCCGGGTCATTGACCTTGATTCTCAAACGGGCGGGGTCATGCACGCCAAATATTTTCTCATCGACGACAACACCCTTTTTGTGGGTTCTCAGAACTGGGACTGGCGTGCTTTGAGTCAGATTCGTGAATTGGGCGCATTGGTCAATCATCCTCGGATGGCTGCCCAGTTAAAACTGATTTTTGAAATGGACTGGGAAAGTGCCGCTGGTGGTGGACCTTCCCTCCAGGTGCAGCCCGAAACGATTCCATATTCCCAGCTCCCCAAGGCCGTTTTGCAAGCACCCAACGGTGAAAACGTTACCGCGGTACTCGCTGCAAGTCCTTTGGTTAGCCTTCCTCCGGGAGTTCCCTGGGACCTTCCTCTGCTGGTGGAACTCATCGATTCCGCCCAAAACAGCGTGCACTTGCAATTACTATCTTACAACCCATCCGACCGCGAAGGTCGCCTTTTTGACGACCTTGACAGCGCTTTGCGCCGAGCCGCCGCCCGTAAAGTTAAGGTGGAAATCATTTTTTCCAACTGGTCCAAAGTGCACTACAAACTGCATTGGATTCAAAGTTTGGCCGCCGTCAAAAACATCGATATTAAATTCTCCAACATTCCAGAACACAGCCATGGTTTTGTGCCTTTTGCCCGGGTGGAACACGCCAAATACATGGTTGTTGATGGGCAACGATCCTGGGTGGGAACATCCAACTGGTCTCGCGGTTACTTCCACGCTTCACGCAACATCAGTCTGTTTTTCGATGGATCAGGTGCCGCCCGGCCTCTTGATGATTTTTTCGCCCACGGCTGGGCCAGCCCTTATGTTGAAACCGTTGACCCGGGCGGAGATTACCAACCACCCAAACGCCGCTAACCTGCATTGGCTTTGGCTTTGGCTTTGGCTTGAAAGGAAAACAATGAGCAACCCAAATAACATTCCCGACCGCTTGGTACCCGAGCGCTGCATCCTTGTGGTGGTCGATATGCAGGAACGCTTTCGCGACCTGATATATGATATTGACAAAGTTATGGCCGGATCATCGCGTCTGATTCAATTTTGCCAGGCTGTTAATATTCCCATCCTGGTTTCTGAACATTATTCTCGAGGGTTTGGTGTTACGGTAACGGAATTGCGGAATCTTTTTAAACCCCTGAAGCCCTTGGAAAAAATCCATTTCAGTTGTCAGGCCAACGAGAATTTTGCCAAGGCCCTGAAAGATTCTGGCCGTGACCAGATCATTCTCTGCGGCATTGAAACTCATGTTTGTATATATCAGACCGCTGCTGATTTGTTGCGCGATGGTAAACAGGTGGCTGTGGCCGTGGATGCGGTGAGCAGTTGCTCGGCAGCCAACCGCCAAATTGGCCTGCACAGGCTGTCTGAAATGGGAGTGCAGAGCATGGGTGTTCAAATGCTCATGTTCGAGTTGCTGCATAAGGCAGGCACCAGCGAGTTTAAAGAAGTCTCGGGTTTGTTACGGGGAAGTTGATTGCAACAAACCCACCACCTGAAATCAAAACGAAAAAAAAGTCCCTGCTCATCAGAGCCGGGACTTTTTTATTAAACAACCCTGATTTTACATAAATTTGTAAGTTAATCCCAGAGCCATGGTCTGTTTGAACTGTCCAGCTTTGCGAATGGCTTGGTGAACATCAGAAGCGTTCAGCAAATTGCCATCTTCATCTACTGAAGGGGCCACTGTGTTGTCGTACTTGTCGTAAACCCAGCGCAGGAAAAGTTTGACTGAAATTACCGAAGTAATGTTGGCAGTCAGAGTATTTTCCCAGTCCACATCCATAGTGGTGCTGTAATCAGCCAAGTCATCCGGCAGGCCTTCAGCAACCAAGTCAACATCGTCTTCGAAGGTGCTGGTTCCTGAATAAATGAATGGCAGAGTCAAAGAAAGTTTTGATTCCCAATCCACTTTTCCGTCCAGAATTCCGGACTTGTACTCGGTGATAAATTCAGCAGCCAATTCCGTGGAACTCTCGGAAGTTGTTTCACTGCTCGGAGCAGGATTGAGAAAGAACTCACGACTGTTCTGAATAAATGCAATACCCAACCGACTCATCAGTTGGCGTTCTTCGGTATTGATCCAGGGTCTGGAGATACCGACACTTTCTTTCAGGGTTTTTGGGTTGAAACTTAAGGTCCGGTCAGAATCGTCACTCACATCTTCAAAAAGCGAGACAAACGAAACCGAGACATATGGATCCCAACCACCTTTTGGGGTCCACCGGAATAGAGATTCGAGGTCGATGATATCGTCGGTTTTGTCGGGTTTTTCCCAATACAGCATGTCGCCACTGTCCCGGTCCTGCTTGTGCGACTGACCGTAAGCCAGCTTGATGGTATTGCGCCAGTTGTTCAGATCGTTGAACTGTTTTTCAAATTTGGCATCGAAATTTGCGGTCCAGTTAACAGACCCTTTTTCCCCACCATTCCAGTTCTGGGAGTATGAGCTTTGCAGAAGATTCACTCCCACGCTCACGTCGTTCTGCCAGATGCCAATTTTTTTATCATCATCCTGAGCGAAAACCGGTAAGACCAAACCCATAATCAGGATTGCCACAAAAGTGTAAACGCCCCACATCTTCGTACCATTCATATCAATAATTTCCTTTTAGTTTGGGGCTCCTAATTAACAGAGCCCCGAATTTTCAAAACCAAAATCAGCCTTCGGTTTTTTCCATGTGAACCACAGTTTGCGGGTAAGGAATATCAATACCGGCTGCATCGAATGCTTCCTTGCAGGATTTGTGGAAATCGCCGTGCAATCCCCAATAATCGGAAGCATTCACCCATGGCCGGACCTTAATATTGACACTGCTGTCAGCCAATTCTCCCACGGCGACAGTGATGCCGGGTTCTTTCAAAACCCGAGTATCTTTTTCCAGCAGGTCAGTAATAATTTCCATGGCCTTGTTGATGTCCGAACCATAGCCAATACCCATGACCATGTCTACCCGGCGGGTATCGTAACCGTTGTAGTTTTTGATCACGCCGCCATACAATTGACCATTGGGCACGGTTACACGAATGTTGTCGCCAGTGGCAATGGTTGTGCTGAAAATTTGAATATCCTTAACCACACCTACGACACCGCCGGCATCAATAAAGTCACCTGTTTTAAATGGGCGGAATAAAAGCAGCATGACACCACTTGCAAAGTTCGCAAGAGTTCCCTGCAAAGCCATGCCAATGGCAAAACCAGCAGCACCAAGAATGGCCACAAATCCAGCCGTCTGCACCCCAAATCGGCCAATGACGGCAATAATGGTAAAGGCCATGATTGCAAAATAGACCAGACTGCCGACAAAACCTGTCAGGCTGGGGTCTACCCCATTTTTGGTCATCAATTTTTTTATGACATTTCGCAAAGAACCGGCAATAATGCGGCCAATAAGCAGTATGACAATGGCCATAATCAGTTGCAAAGCATAATGCGGGCCCTGATCCTTTAAAAAATCAAGGGCTGCTGCTGTAAACCCGGTTGCATCGTTAAGGGTGCCTTGTGCTGCTTCAGTAGGGGTGGCTTGTCCCAGAAAGTACATCATTTTGTCTCCCTTTTTTTTACTCGTTCTTCATTCCATTCTTCAATCCAATTTAAACCGAAGATATGAGGTAAAATCTTCAGTCTGGTCCAATATTGGATAAATAGGGTACACTTTTTCTCGAAGATGTCAAACACCAAAAAGGAGGCCTAAAGTTAACTTTAGGCCTCCTTTTACAGATAACAATAATTATTCAGGCAAATCTATGATTAAATCGATGCGTCGATTTTTGGCCCGGCCTGCACTGGTATCGTTCAAGGCCACCGGCCGGTCCGGTCCAAATCCTTCTGTTTTTATGCTGCCTTCGGCCCAGCCTCGCATGGATTCGAGAGTTCGGGCTACGGTTTCAGCGCGTCTGCGGGACAGCAGCAAATTGGCCTTGCGGGTGCCGGTATCGTCAGTATGGCCTTCAACTTTGGCCTGTGCCCCAGGGAACAAATTCAGGGCATCGGAAATCTTGGCCAAAAGAACATCCTGGCCTGATTTTAATTGTGAGCTGTTCACCCCGAAAGAAATGCCATGAAGGCGCATTACCAGGCGGTTGTCACCCACCCTGAGGACTTCGCCTTCATCGGTGGTTATGGAATTAAGCAGTGTGGTTACCGAAGCTTCCCGCTGCTGTTTTTGGGTCAATACTGTTTCGGCGGCCGAGCGATCAGCCTCTGCCACACCTGCCCTTAATTCCGTCTCCCAGAGTTTTTGGCGCAGAGCTCGGACCTCAACGGTCAAAGAGGTAATTTGGCTGTCCTGGGCTGCTATGCGCCCGCCAACCAAGGAATCGAGTTGTCGGTTGGCAACCGTGAGAGAATCAATGGTTACCTGCCGACGAAAATTTCTGGCCGTTAGTTTTTTCATCAGATATTCAGCCTGAGGCGAGCCACTGAGCAAGGGGTCCAACTCCTGGCGATTCAGGGATGCAATTTCCTGCAAGGCCTGGTCGAAGCGCCCCAACAAAGTCTCGTAACCATTCTTCTTTTCACGGATTTTATTCATGAATGCAGCCTGATTCAGCAACCGGTCCGCTTCTTCCCTGATTTTCGCCCACTGAGCTTCGGTTCCGCCATTGTTTTCGGCATAACCCAAATGGGAATCCAACTGACGCCAGGCTGAGGGCAAATCACCCTTGGCTCCAAGCTTTTTGGCCTGCTTTTGAATAGCTTTTATTTCCTCAAAAGCCGGGGGCAGTTCAACTTCTTCTACGGCCCAGCTGCTCTGCACCGTTAGCATCAGCAGAGCCAACAAAATGATTCCCAAACGCCTCTTCAAAACAATTCCTCCGTTTTAATGCGATGCAATTTCATAACCGCCTCCAGAACATCACGCTCAAAGATGGTTTCCATGCAATTATACTGCGGGCAGTCAGATCCCGGGCAGCCTTCACAGACAGGACAATCAACCTTCGGAGTTACTGACTGAGTGCGACAACCCCAAGGAGCCCATCGTTGTGAACTGAATTCTTTAACCGGTGGAAAAAGCCCCACCGTTCCCAACCCTAAAGCGGCCGCCAGATGCAAAGACCCAGTCAATGGTCCTATGAAATAATCTCCAGCCGACAAAATTCCCAGAAAATCCCGAAGATTGAATTGATCCAACAATACAGTGGCTTGTTTGTCCAGTGTTTGAGTCATTTTTTCCACTGGATTTCCATCCTGTGCAGAGCCCAATACAAACACCCGAAAACCGTTGAGCCCCATCAGGGCATTGGCCACACCGGCAAATCGTTCGGGCATCCAGTCCAACATTGAGTCGCCTGTTCCTGGATGAATAAAAACCGCATTGTCTTCTCCCAATTTATTTTCATCCCGAAATTCCTGCCCCAAAGCTTGTTGTCCTCTGGTTAGCTTCAGTTGATTTGCGGAATCTGCAGGCCTTTCAGAGGCCGCTTTCAAAAATCGTGATCCCAAAAAACGTTGAACCAAAGCCAAATTGCGATCCTTTTCATGCAACTGACCAGTGGCCGCCTTTTCCCGGTGCCCTTTATTGAGGACAAACCTACTTCTGAAGGAAGTCCGCCGGCCATACCGAGCTTTTATTCCCGCCGACTTCAGCAAGTTCCCCAAATCCGGTTCCTCATTCAGCATGACTACAGCGGCATAGTTTTCCGCTGCCAATCGTTCTTTCAAAAGCTGAGATACTTCCTGAGAATCGCTCGGAGCCCAAGTCCACACTCCCGATAAATGAGGATTGTTCTCCACCAGGGGAACCCATGATTCAGAAACCAAAACCTGTATGTCCAGGTCGGGCCGGGCTGACCGCAAGTAGGGAAACACAGGAAGGGAAAGGACCAAATCCGTAAGGGAATCGGTTCGTGTTATAAGTACTTTCACGACTGATTCAATTTCCACAGTTTAATATACTTGCTTAAAACATAAAAGGAACTGGCCAGACAAAGCACCAGGCCCGCACCACCATCCAAAATTCCACCCTGAAGAATCCACATGCGCCAAAAGCTGACCTGGCTTCGCAAGGCAGCCATGGGAAGGCTCACTTTTTTACCTTTTTTGTGCATCATTTCTGCAGCAAGTGTGCTGTAACGATTGGTCTTCTCTGAATACTGTTCCATTGATGTGTACGTGTAATGATGCAGCAACCCCTCCAGCCGCCCCACACTCCCATGGGTTTCCACAAATTCATGCACTGCAAGGTCGTTGAAGCCCGCTCGTTCTTTGTGAAACAAACGCACAATTCTTTCCGGATGCCATCCGCAGTGATGAATCCACACCCCCAGAAAGCTACTCAAACGGTTCACTTTATAAGCGGACGTGGGGCTGTCATCTGGCAAATCATTAATTGCTTGTTTCAGTTCTTCAGTGACCACTTCATCGGTGTCCACACTTAGAATCCAATTGTTGCGACACAGCCCCACCGCTTTGCCTTTGGTCAGGCCAAACCCCAACCATTCGCTCTGGTGAATTTCCACCCCATGGCAAGCGCAAACCTCGGCAGTGGAATCAGTGCTGCCTTGATCCAACACCACCACCTGGTCGGCAAAAGCCACCGAATGGAGACAACGATCCAAAGCCTCGGCATCGTTCAGGGTTATTATGGCAACGGATATTTTCACCGAACCGAACCTTCCCCGGAATCAAACAAATCATCCGGAACCAAAATTACTTTCCCTACATTCATTCTTTTTTCCAGCCGTTGGTGAGCTTCCGCAGCTCTGGAAAAGGGTAAGACCAAATCAATGACCGGATCAATTTTCCCTGAAGCCTGCAATTCCAGGAGCTCTTTAACCCAGGCACGGGTTTTGTATCCCATATCCCACATGCGCCCCAGATTCACCCCGGCCATGCTTTTATTGTCGTTCATCAGTCGCAATGGATTCAACTTCAACCAAGGGATTTTGGCCAGCGTTTTTAAAGAGGATAGAACCCCACTGCCGGAACCCACCGCAGCGTGGGAGAAGCCAAACAGGACCAGGCGGCCACATTTGGCCATGGCCTGATAGCTCTCCATTATCCAGGGGCCATTGCGGGGCTCCAGGGCAACATCCACTCCTTTGCCTTTCGTGGCGGCCTTTACCGCCGTAGCAAAGTCACGTCGTTGGCTGTCGAAAACAAACTCCAAACCCAACTGGCTAAGGAATTCGTGTTTTGATTCCGAGGCCGATCCCAAGACCCGGGCCCCCACCAAAGCACACAACTGCACCACGGCCAGACCTACTCCGCCCGCAGCCGAATGAACCAAGACCACATCGCCTGCGGAGACCGGGGCCATCACCCGGACCATTTGCCAGGCTGTCAGGAAATTCACTAGAAGAGCGGCACCCTTGACCGGACTAATTCCTTCAGGCCGAACATGAACCAGCTTTTCATCGAGCCATACTTTTTCGCTATAACCACCAAAATTGCACATGGCAACAACCGGCTTACCCAGCCAGTCCTCGCTGACCTCACTGCCTACAGCCTCAACTGTTCCAGCCACTTCGTATCCAGGGACAGCGGGAAATTTAGGGGCATCCGGGTATAAACCCAGACGTATCATCACGTCGGCAAAATTCACCCCGACGGCTTCGACTCTAATTTGAATTTGTCCCGGTGCCACGCGTTGGTCCGGCACTTCCAACAGCTTCAGGTTATCTGTGGAGCCTTTGCCGGCAATGGTTATTTGTTTCATTTAAAAACCTCTTTACTCATAACCCAGAGCCCCGGGTTTGATGCCAGGATATTTTATATTGGGGACTGTTGCGTTGCCCACCTTTATGCCCAAACTGAATCCGGAGTCTCCAACATTACTGACCATAGAAATACGTAATTGAACTGTGGGAAGAACCAGACTGGGGTTGCGTAACCGAACACCCAAGCCTGAACTTAAATAGAATTTTTCTTTCAGCAAGGCATCGTTGGCCCCACCAATAACTCCCAGGTCGGTAAAAGTCAGGAAAGACATGCGAAAACCCAACAGGTTCCAATGAGTGAAGACCCGATACAGCCCTTTAATTACCAAACGATTGGTTCCGTAAACTTTTCCATTGGCCATCTCAAAAATTCCAGACTTGTCCCCCAAAGCAATTTTATCTGTAGAATGGCGGCCTATTCCCCAAGTGAGATTAACCGTACCAAATAATCGATGCCGGAACCTCCCTTTACCCAAAAGCGGGGAAATGTAACCACTACCAACCTCCAGAATACCATCTTCAATTTTCCCATCATCTAAATACCCACCCAGCGAAATTTCACCAAAAGCAACATCGCCAAGCTTGCGCATGGAAAGCGCCGCGGAGTCAAAAAACACTCCAGGACGATTTTCAAATTCGCCATCTTCAAATCCGCCCGACAATTTTAATGACGTACCAGTGGCTAAATCTTCTACCTCACCCTCACCAAACAAATAACTTGTTTTGTAAGATTTGGTACGTTGCAATGCCAGGGAGGCTAAGTATCGGAAATAGTTATGTGAACCCCGGCTGCTGTCAGCTGAAACAGATGGACGATTGTAAAAATCACGCTGTTGAATGCGAACAGCGGGCACTAGCATGGTGCGGGCCCCGCTGGTTTTCACTCGGTGATCATACAGGCGATGGGCCCATCCAGCCCAAGTATCAATTTCAATGTACCCGCGAGGCTTGTCTTCAAATTCATAATCATTCAAATCCTTCCAGCGAAATCCACCGAGAATGTTTATCAACGGGTGAATCAGAGTACGATCAAGTGCCATTTCTATCTTGTCTTTACGATAGGAGCTCTCATAATCCATGATCGCGTCCCAGAACGTACCCCCCAGATTTCTTTTCAAAAGAGAACCATGATAGCCCCAGTCGCGTTCTTCATTTTTATTCCTGATAACTTCATTGGAAATTGCCAGTCCTATGCCCCCAACATTGGATGAAAAAAGTCTGGCCCGCCAACTATTGGCATTGACAATGGTGGCAGTCATTCCCAGGGGCCAACGGTCGTTGGTCTCCACAACAATGCCTACTTTGTCATCCTCGCCATCAAGGGGCACCACATGAATTCGAATGTCAGTTATGTAGGGTAAGTCACGCAGCATGCGCTCGCTGTCGGCGAGGTCAAAAGGCTCTACTTTGTCACCAGCTTTGAATAGAAGATATTCCCGAATAATACTCTTTTGGGTATAATCCTGAAAAGTCTGGGTGAAACTGTTCAGCATTTGCTCAACACCCATTTGGTTGTCATCCCAACCGGTCTCAAAACTCTTCACTTGCCGAATGATTACAACTTCGATGGTTTTGTTGGCATGTTTCACATACGGGCTGACCAACTCAAGACCCTCACCATCGATGACCTCACCGTCAAAATGAGTCTGACCGAAAAATCGGTCAAGGGTCCCTTCAATCCAGTTTTTTTCATTTGCGGTTTCTGAAGGCTCCTCGGCAAAAAGAGGAAAAGCAGCCCCCAACAGGACCACGCCCGCCAATCCGGCAATCTGGAGCCATTCACGGCCCAAAACCTGCACAAACTACCTCCCGCAGCACTTCTTATATTTTTTCCCACTGCCACAGGTGCAAGGATCGTTGCGGCCTATTTTTGGCTCTTCGCGAACGATGGGTTTATTCACACCAGGCTGGCCTTCAGTGAATCGCCACTGACCGTCGAGCTTGTTGAAAGAAGCCACTTCGTGGTACCGGGTGACATCGCCATTGTAAGTATAGTTGGCAATGAACTCCACCGTGCCTTCCTCGTCATTTTCTCCACCGGCTTCGGTTTCAATGATTTCCAGATTGTGCCATTCGGAATTTTCCGCCCAATCCTGAGAACCTTCCCGGTCATTTTCATCCCGGTGATCGGGATGCAGACTATCATATAGAAAATCCATCTCGGCTTGAGAGTATGCGCTGTAACGGGCCCGCATCAGTTCTTCTGCGGTGACAGCCACACGTTCGCCCTTAATGACCGGCTCACAGCATTCGGCGTATGTTTTTTCGATTCCACAGGGACAGTTCATCTCGACTCCACAGGTTTTTCGTAATTTTAAAAAGGGGCCGCCACTTTTGTGACGGCCCGCTGGATCTTATGATTGTTCAATTCAATCGGTATCTGCTGAACGAGCACCACGGTAAAGAATGTAGCCCAAAATGCAGAAGGCAACAAGAGTAACCACTGCACTCAGAGGGTTGTTTTCAAGCCAGTTGCTCATGTGCAACACATCGTGCTCAAGGCTCCATTCGTTATTGTCCGTTACCAGACTTCCAATGTAACGAATGGTCGAACCTATGACTCCCATAATGGCACCACCGGCGACAAACCCACTGGCCATCAGGGTTCCTTTGTCCTTGCGCTTGCTCTTTTGTTCATCGGTTCCACCCTGAGTCACAAAGTGAGCAATGGCGCCACCAGCCAGAACTGGAGTATTGATTTCCAAAGGCAAGTACATACCCAAGGCAAAAGCAAGAGCAGGAATGCCGACCCAGTCCAGAATGAGGGCCATGAACATACCAGCCATATACAGCAGCCAGGGAGCTTCCTGGCCGGTCATCAGAGGCTCAATCAAAGAGGCCATAGCATTGGCCTGGGGTGCAGCCAAACCACTGCCCTTATCAAAGCCAGGTGTTTGGGCAAGCATCATAATAACTGCGGTTACGGAAACAGCAGCGACGATGGTTCCCAGAAACTTCCACTTCTGTTGAACTTTGGGAGTGGTTCCCAGCCAGTAACCAATTTTTAAATCACTGATGAAACCACCACTCATACTCAGAGCAGTACAAACCACGCCACCAATAAGCAAGGCCGAGACAATACCATCAGGGCCTTCCATACCTGCCCATTTAAGAATAACCGAGCTGATGATCAATGTCATAAGGGTCATTCCGGAAACCGGGTTGGTTCCCACAATGGCAATTGCCCGGGCGGCGACGGTGGTAAACAGGAAGGAAATAACAGCCACAACCACCAAGCCAACAATAGCCTGAGTCAGGGATACATTTGGTACAAGGAAGAGGAAGAAGCAGAAAACTGCCAGGAGGGTCAAAATCAAACCACTGGTGACAAAGGACATGGGCATGTCCTGTTGGGTGCGTTCGATTTCTACTTCGCCACCCTGTTTGCCTGCCTGTGAGGCCAGTTTGATAGCACCCACAATAATTTCACGGCTCTTCCAAACACCAATCATTCCGGCCATGGCGATGGCACCAATACCTACCGGACGCACAAAGTCGTAGAAAATGTCACCTGTTGCCATAGTGGCCAGGCCGTCAACTTTATACACCTTATCGCCTACAGGAACACCTTTGCCCAACAGCCCAATCATAGGCGTCATCACATACCACGAGAGGAATGAACCGCAGGCAATGATCAGCGCATAACGCAGACCAATAATATAACCCAGCCCCACGATGGCAGCTTCAGTCATCAGGTTGAATTCCAGACGCAGATTCAGAGACAAGCTGCGTCCCCAGCCAAAAGCAGTAGTGGAGAAAGTTTCACGCCACCCGCCAAGAGTTTGGCTCAGGAATTGGTAAACTCCGGCAATCAGTCCACTGGAAAGCAGCAGCCCGGCCTGGTTGCCACCCGCTTCGCCAGCCATAAGAACTTCCGTAGATGCGGTGGCTTCGGGGAATGGAAATTCGCCGTGCATGTCTTTGACAAAATACCGACGGAAGGGAATCAGCAGCAGAATGCCCAGGAAGCCACCCAACAAGGAGGCCAGGCACATTTGCAAAAAGTTGGTTTTATCGCCCAGCTCCAGAATATAAATACCAGGCAAAGTGAAAATAGCACCAGCTACAACCACACCGGAGGCAGAGCCAATGGATTGAATCATTACGTTTTGCTGAAGAGCGCCTTTTTTCCCTTTACTCAAGGCAATTGCCATAATGGTAATGGGAATGGCCGCCTCAAAAACCTGACCAATTTTCAATCCCAGATAAGCACTGGCTGCAGAAAATAAAACCGCAAAAGCAAGTCCCCAAATGAGTGAGAAGGGGGTCAGTTCGGGCACGATAGTATCGGCCGGCACGACCGGCACATAAGTTTCGCCAGGCTTGAGCTTTCGATAAGCACTTTCCGGCAAACTCTTTGAATTGCCACCGACTTCCATGGGCACCTCCGGTTGGATTGGTTTGTGAACGAAAAAAACCTGAACCCCAGGTCGGAATGCGGGGCCAGAATGCAAAAACGGCCGAAATCACCATCTCGGACCCGAAATTTAACAGTTTAATGGCAGGGTTTCAAAGGGTTTTTCTATTGATACTGCGTATTTATGGCCTGGTTACAGCCGTTTGTTCTTCAATCGCAGTCCGGAGGGCCTTTTTGCGCACCGGTTTGGATAAATAGGCATTCATGCCCGAATTCAGGCATTTCTGCCGATCACCTTCCAAAGCGTTTGCTGTAAGAGCCACAATAGGCACATTGTGGTCCAAAACATCGGATGAGGCATCCCGAATAATTCTTGATGTCCAATAACCATCAATTTCAGGCATCATGCAGTCCATTAGAACCAGATCATAAGTGGATTTTTCCAGAGCCCGTAAAGCCTCCTGGCCATTGCTAACCAGATCCACTTCGCATCCCATTTTCACTAACATGCGGGAGACAACCACTTGATTGGTGAGATTATCTTCGGCTACCAGGATTTTCAAATTTAACGGTTGATCAGCATCGGAAGCCTTTTGGGCCTTATCGGAAACCAGATCAGCAATATCAACTTTTTCTCTGGCCATTGTCAGAGAAAAATAGAATGTGGTTCCCTGGTTTTCTTTGCTGGTAACTTTTAATTCCCCACCCATCATTTTAACCAGATCACGACTGATCACCAACCCCAGTCCCGTTCCCCCATATTTCCGGCTGGTCGAAGAGTCCACCTGACTGAATGCCTTAAATAGCCTGGACAAGCGATTGGCTGGGATCCCGATGCCTGTATCGGAAACCGAAAACTTCAAAACAGTGTCGGTTTCACTTTTGTCTTTCATTTCAACTTTTAATTGCACCGAGCCTTCGCTTGTGAATTTCACGGCATTGTTAACCAAATTGGTCAGAATTTGGCGCAGGCGGCCGGGATCGCCTTTCAATTGGAATGGAGTCTCAGGGGGTAATTGGAAATCCCAAACCAGATCCTTCTTTTCAGCCGAGACTTTCATAAGTCCGGAGAATTCTCTCAATAGAGAGCGAAGGTCGAAACGGGTTTCTTCCAATTCCAGTTTGCCGGCCTCAATTTTTGAAAAATCAAGAATGTCGTTAATTACCCCCATCATGGCCTCGCCACTGCCACGCAGGATTTCCAGGTAATTGCGCTGCTCGTCGTTTATATCGGAATCCATGAGCAGTTCGGTCATGCCAATTACCCCATTCATGGGGGTGCGAATTTCATGACTCATAGTCGCCAGAAATTCACTCTTGGCCCGGCTGGCCTGATGGGCCTGAACGGCCAGGAATTGGGCTTTTCTTGTGGCAGCCTCAAGGGCCATTTCGGATCGTTTGCGTTCGGAAATATCGTGAAATTGGACAAAAAGTAACGGTTCGTCACCACCTTGAATTTTTCCCAGAATAATTTCCACAGGAAAAATTATTCCGTCGATGGTCTGGTGATCCCATTCAAAACGATGAGATCCTTTTTCTAAAGCCAGAGCAATATTTTCTTCATTTGCAGGACCGGAGGTTATTCCGTTTGGTTGAAAGTCGGGTGACAGTTTTGAAGGATTGAATGCCAGGATTTCTTCTTTCGAAGAAGCATTAAAAATTTTCACGGCGGCATCGTTGCATTCCACAAAGCCTTCATTACCGAGAATCAAAATGGGATCATTCAACCCCATAATAACGGCTCGGAAATCTGCCGACTCCACTGATTTTATTCTCTCCACCGTCAGCATTAAAATTTCCTTAAATAATGCACAAAGGCCCATACGGCTGGTAACAGGCACCTGAAAACATCCAAATCATTAAAATATGCATCGGCACAAAGGCCCTCCACTTTAGCTTGCCTTCCACTCCTTGAGTTACCATCATTGATTATGATTATTCAGATGGACTTTCCGCTCTGGACCTAGGTTTGACCCACCATACGGAGGATTTTCATGCTTGATCGCAAAGCCAACTCCCCTTTCCCCACTCTGGTTGACCGTTTTGTAAGTTATTGCAAAGTGCACACTACCAGCTGTGAAGAATCTGATACATACCCCAGCACCGAACGTCAGTTCGACCTGGCAAAAATTCTGGTGAATGAATTGAAAGCCCTCGGCCTGCAGGATGCTGCCGTAGATGACAACTGTTATGTCACTGCAACTTTGGTTGCTTCGCCCGGTTGCGAAAAAGTGCCCACCATTGCCTTCATGGCCCATATGGACACTTATCCGGAAGTCAGTGGCGAAAACGTTGTGCCCACCTTCCATGAAAATTATCAGGGCGGCGACATTGACCTGCCCAAAGAAGGCCGGAAAATCCTGGCTTCCGAAAATCCCTATCTTCAGGAATGTCTGGGCGAGACCATCATTACAGCCGATGGCACCACCTTACTGGGGGCTGACGACAAAGCCGGCATCGCTGAAATCATGGACGCCATGACTCTCATCCACGAAAATCCTGACTGGAAACATGGCACCGTGAAAATTGGTTTCACTCCTGACGAAGAAGTGGGACAAGGCGTGAAGTTTTTTGATGTGGAAGCTTTCGGTGCCACCGTGGCCTACACTATGGACGGCGGCCGTCGCGGTGAAGTTGAAAACGAAACCTTCTGTGCCGACAGTGCCATTGTCACCTTTGTAGGCCGGGATATTCACCCGGGTTTTGCCAAAGACAAAATGATTGCTTCGGTTAAAGTTGCCGGTGAATTCATCAGCAGTCTGCCCCGGGAAGGCGCTCCAGAAACAACCGAAGGCAAAGAAGGGTACATTCACCCCATCTCCATCAAGGGCAATACCAGCGAAACGGAAGTTCACCTGCTTATTCGCGACTTCGATGCCGACGAACTTAAGCCAAAAGCCGACAATATTCGTCAATACGCTGAAGCCGCCTGTGAAAAATGGAATGGCAGCAGTTTCCGCATGGAAATTAAAGAGTATTACCGCAACATGAAGTATGACCTGGCCAAAGAACCACGGGCCATGGAATATGCCCTCGAAGGCGTACGCAGGGTAGGCATCGAACCTGTTCAGGGCAGCATTCGAGGGGGAACCGATGGTTCAACTTTGTCAGCCAAAGGTTTACCTACGCCCAATATTTTCACCGGTGAAATGGACTTTCATGGTTTTGGTGAATGGATTTGTGTCAAAGACATGCATCTGGGCACGCAAACGGTCTTAAAGATTATGGAAGTTTGGACTGAAAAAGAATCCTGATCAGACCAAGAAAAAAAGCCCGCCCTCAAAAGGGCGGGCTTTTTTATTAAAAAGATTCGTCAATCACTCATCGTCTTCAGTGGCTTCGAAAATTAATTCCACCGGGTTGACTTTAATATTGTATTGAATTTCCAGCTGCCGACGGTAAGGACGGAAAACATCGGCCAAAAGTCTGGGAGCTCCGGACGACCAGGGATACCGTAACTCGGATTCCCGTAAAAGTCCCAGCTCCAGGTCTAATTCAGTGAGCCAGGCTGCATCGGCACCGGTTCGATCGACGGATTCCAGCAAAGGCAGCATTAACTGGTGAACCCGACGCCAGGCAAGGTCTTTTCGCTCGTCTGAATTCAACTCGCCATCAACATCAATATTGATTCCGGCCCCTGAATTCCGGGCAAAATCAAGATCGGTGTCCTGGGCACCGTCACCTGGGTCATAACTCAAATAGGAATAATAGGCCAGACAGTACAAATATGAATACTCACCGGGGCTCATTTCATTTTCCAGCAGGGCACCGTTGCGTGACATCCAGAAGCCCGCAAGGGACGGAGCCATTTCCGTAGTCGATTGCACCAGTTTGAAAAAATGCCTCAGACCACCACTGCCTTCTTTTTGAACCAAAAACTGGTCAAATGCCAGCGCCACATTTTGCCGCCATTCAGCCTGCTGTTCCCTGATGGTAATAAAGGCTTCAATTCTATCGGCTGTGGGTAAACCCCCAACAGAAAGCTGGAATTCCGCTGGTTGGCCGTAAATATCCGAAAGCTGCTCTTCGGACTTAGCCACTTCCTTATAATCTCGAGTCATGTCTTTGACAAAAAATGCCAGACTGCCAATAACAATCATGATCAGAATGGACACTGCGCCACAGCCAATTCCACAGCCTTTCAAAACTTTTCCATTCATAAAATTGTTTCACCTTGGTTTAAATTTCAGGTTTAATCTTCATCGGGTTTTAATTCGTATTCTCGGATTTTGCGCCAAAGAGTGGTTCTGTCAATACCCAACTGTCTGGCGGCACGGCTGCGATTCCAACCGGTTTTTTGCAAGGCCACAGCCAGCATCTCTTTTTCCGCGTTGGAATGCAAGGGTGGGCTGGGAACATTTTGGAAGCCAGCCCTCCGCATTCGTGCACTTCCAACAGCCCCGGTTGTTTGAATTAATTCCGGTGGCAAATGCAAGGCCTTTATGGCTTCTGTACGACTCAAAACCACAGCATGTTCCAAAGCATTTTCCAATTCCCGGACATTGCCTGGCCAAGTGTAATTCATCAGCAGGCGCATGGCATCGCCCAGAACAATTGGTGGTTTTTTCAGGGATTGTTTTTTGGAAATGCGCCCCAGGAAATGAGCCACCAGCAAAGGAATGTCCTCACGGCGGTCCCTCAAGGGGGGAATTTGTAAACTGACAACTTTTATTCGGTAATAAAAATCTTCCCGCATTTGACCGGACGCCAACAGGTGGTCCAGGTTTCGATTTGTCGCCGAGACAACCCGCACGTTGACTGAAATGGGGTTATTGTCCCCAACTTTTTCAATAATGTGTTCCTGTAAAACCCGCAAAAGTTTTACTTGAACAACCGGGCTTACATCGCCTATTTCATCAAGAAAAATAGTTCCGCCGTCTGCTTCTTCAAAGCGGCCCCGGCGGTCTCGAACAGCTCCAGTATATGCACCCTTCACATGACCAAAAAGTTCGCTCTCCAGTAAATTTTCTGAAAGGGCGGAACAGTTCACTTTTACAAAGGGGCCGTTGGACCGACTGCTGGCCCGATGAACCGCTTCAGCCACCAACTCTTTTCCCGTCCCACTTTCTCCCCGAATAAGTACCGCCGCTTCACTATCGGCGACATCACCAATGAGCTGGAACAACTCACGCATTTTGCTGTCCTGGCCAATGATGTTTCCCAAGCCAGACTGCTGAACCATTTTTTGGCGCAAAGTTGTCACTTCAGTCACATCACCCAGTAAAAGGGCCAACCCCAACGATTCTCCATTTCGACGCAGCATGGGAGCCGTGCGAAGAAGGACGTGCCCGAGCCGGTTGTCCCCCAATTGAACGGTCGTCTGGAAATCCACAATAGGCTGGCCCGAACGCAGAGTCTTTTCAAGGATATCCTGAGGACATGCTTTTTCACCAAAGAGCTGGCAAACCGACACCCCGGATAAGTCCCATCGGGATTGGCCCAAAATGTCTTCCGCTGCCGGATTCATGGTCAGAATTCGCAAATCCTGGTCCAATGCGATGATCCCCTCGCGCAAGGAGGTGATAATGGACAATATGCTGCCCGCCTGCACCTGACCTAATAATCGGGCGATGGAGACATCCTGTTCTTGGTTCTTTTTAATTCTAAACCCCTTACTGTTGCATTCAACACTTCCGTTGCAACACTTTCGTTGTATTCAACACACCCCGCAAGAGGATTTCCTGAAACACATCAACCAACCGAGACGAGTCTTCCCGTTAACTTATTAATTGCCAACAATTTCTGATAAAGTCCACCTGCTTTTTTTTAAAAAATTAATAATGGCACACCTTGTGCAATAGACTCTGCGAAAGAGGAGACATGCCTGAAAATGCAACAGGCTTTCATTTGTTCAGATCTGGTAATAGATCTGGGAATTTAAGGAGAAAATAATGGCTGACGTAAAAACTTTTGAAAAAGACAACTTCGATGCTGAAGTCCTTCAGAGTGATATCCCGGTACTGGTCGATTTCTGGGCTCCCTGGTGCGGTCCTTGCAAAATGATCGGCCCCATCATTGAAGAAATGGCTGGCGAAATGGGTGACGATATCAAAATCGGCAAAGTCAACGTCGACAATAACCAGGAATTGGCCGGACAGTTCGGTGTTCGCGGCATTCCCACCATCATGATTTTCAAAGGTGGTGAAGTGGTTGAGAACTTTGTGGGCCTGCGCTCCAAAGAAGACATGGTTGCCGCTTTGGAAGCAGCCAAATAATAGGCCCCCGAATCATACTTCCGGAAGTTTCGGACAAACCGATACGAACCAAAAACCGCCGGCTCCCTCCCCCGAGAGCCGGCGGTTCTTATTTATCCCCAAGATCGCTTGCCTCAAATGGAAAAATGAGGCAAATTGTGATCAGAGATTATTCGGGCTCAGACACCAACCAGCGGAGACTTGCAATGCTTGGCCTTTTTAACGGCGTAAAAAACATGTTCAGCAAAGACCAACCCAAAAACAACATCGTTTTTATTGTTTTCGACAGCTGCCGCTTCGATGCCTACCTGGCAGCCAAGACCCCCAATCTTGACCGAATTGGTCAGGCTGAAAAGCGATACAGTTACGCCAGCTGGACCAGTCCAAGTCATTATACTTTCCTGATGGGCATGGTGCCCCATCAAAGCCCCAAAGGTGTTTTTGCCTCAGAAGTTTATCGCGAAGAATTCACTACCTGGAGTCAGCGCCTGAACATCAAGGAAGTGGAATTCGCCAAATTTGTGCCCCAGCTTTCCCTGCCCTACTTCCTGAAATCTCAGGGATACCGAACTGAAGGTGTCGTTAGCCTCCCTGTTCTCAATCCCCTGACCAGCATGAGCGCTCATTTTGATCGCTACGAGCTGGCCCCCAGCCATAACAATTTGTCGGCCATTCTGGAAGGCCAAAAAGAAGTTCGCGATGCTGGTGGAGAAATAACCCAGCGTGCCTTCAAGGCCCTGGAATTCAGTGACGACCAACCTGGTTTCTATTTTCTCAACACCGGAGAAACTCATTACCCATACACTCTGCCTGGTGAAACGGCAGACGATCTGCCCCACATCAGCGGCGTTCATGGTGTGTTTAAACACCTCGATGAGTTCGTAAAAAACCCCGGCGGTTTTCTTGAAGGTAAAAAACAGGATGAGTTTTTCACTCCCAACCAGTTCAAAGCTTTTTTCGAAAAGCAGATTTCCTGTGTGGAGCACTTGGATTCAGTGGTGGGCAAGTTCATGGATCGGTGTCCCAGGAATACACACTTCATGATAATGAGTGACCATGGCGAAGCCTTCGGTGAAGATGGATACTTCGGCCACGGACCGGTTTTCCATGAAAAAGTTTTTGAAGTATTTTATCTTGAAGGGCGTTTGCCCTAGGAGTGTGTCAACGGTGCCGGTTCAGAATGGCGCCAGCCACCTGGTCCAATTGGGTCAGACCCTGAATAAACTCTTCACTTCCCTGACCCCAAACCATCAAAGGAACCGGGTTGGTTGTATGACGGCGAGTTCTGGAGTCTTCAATATTTCCGTGGTCACTGGTCAAGACGACCATGACCTCACCAGAGATTTCACTCAACAAAGTCTGTAAAAATTCATCGAGCATTCTCAACTGATGCTCACTTTGCAAAGTCTCACCGGAGTGGCCAGCTTTGTCGGTCTGAAAATATTCATAGAGCAGGAAATCGTAGTGGGCAATCTGTTGTGCTAAAATTTCCCCGGCTTCGGAAGGCAACATGGGACCAACATCAAATCCCCGGTCAATCAGTTCCGCATTGGTAAAATCCTGATAAATAGACTTTCGGTTTTTTATATCTTCCAAATTAAAAAACTCCAGCCCGGCAGCCAAATGGGTCACCGTGGATGCACTGAGAGTCCACTTTTTTTCTTCAGATAATTCCCAGAAACGTGGTCTGAATGCATTAAAAAACCGGGCTCGCAAACCTCTTTCGGTCAGTGTTTTGATTAGGCTGTTTTGGCGTAAAATATTTTGAAGTGCTTCATTGGGAAACCCAGTAAGGTGTTTCCCCAAAACCGCCTGTGCGTTCACACCGGAAAACAGCGTAGTTTGCCCGGTGGCACTTTGGGGAACGCCCTGAACACCCAAAACGGCATCTATTGGTGTGGCCAGGCCTTGACCGGGCAAAGCAACCGGACGGCCTTCAAAAACAGGCAGGCGAAAGAACTCTCCACCATAAGCGTATTGAGGATTGATGCTTGCATTGGGTGGGCCCCAGCCCAAACCGTCAATGAACAGCAAAATGGTTTTCATCAGGGAGTCCAGCCGTAATAAGTTTCGGCCAGTTTTACGTGAGCAATCTCGTCTTCAACAATTTCGAAAAAAACGGCTGACGTTTCAGGGTCAGAATCGGAAAGATATTCCGCCAACAGCAAACCGGCCTGGCGTCCTCTCTCTTCTGCTCCTGCAATACGGATGCAAAATTCCTTTGCCGTTTCACAAACCTTCAAAGACTCCCACAAGCGCAGGGATACCGGACGTTCATTCATTCTAAAACCCAAATCATTCATGCGGTTGGCAATAAGGTTATAATGCTTAATTTCTTCAGGAATTTGAAGAGCCCAGTCTTCCAGGAGTTTCTTGGGTGCATCAGAAAATTTTCCGCAGGCCCAGTTGAAGGCAAAAATTGCCTGTTTTTCAGCAAAAGCAGCGGTACGCATGCGGTCGGCCAAGCCACCAGGTGTATTCACTGGTCGCATCTTGGGTGGCTTTTGATCCGCAGAGCAAATGACAAATGGTTCGATATTCATGTTAATAAGATAATACGTGAAGATGTGTTTGAAAAGCAACGACCTTGACCAATTGGCCAAGGTCGTTTCAGAGGTCGCATTCGAACCTCAATATTAATTCACAGACTAGAAATTGTACCCAACCAGAACCTTGAAGTCGGCAGTTCCACTGAGGCCAAATTTCAATTGTCCAAACATAGTTTTCCCATTGCTGAGTGAATGACGATATTCACCCAAAACACTGAGACTTACGTCTGTGTCGGAAGTATCAACATCCACACCAGGAATGTCATTTAGGCCGTGATCATCCCAGCTGGAATAAACAAAACCCAATTCCCCACCCACACCAAAAGCGGTTTCAGGGAAGTCGTAAATTAGATCACCGTTTAAAGCCACGGTAGTCAAATCATTCCCAAAACCAATTTCAAGGTTGGGAACCAGGCGCATAGGGGCAAAAACCTGTCCCATATCCATATGACCACCAAAAAAGAACTGGTCAGGACTGAACGAGTAACCGGCCCGGGCACCAAAAATACTTCCGGTAGCTTCGCCCTCGGCAGCTACCGACATTCCAGCCAGAGCCATAACCATAACAACCACCATCATCTTCTTCATTCTCAACACTCCTTTGCTCAATCATTGAGTCGCAACATTATTTAAGCAGGTGCGACTTTATTCTAGACCGGGCTGCTCATCCCGTATTTCATCTTCATTTTCAACCTTAGGTTCCGCAGAACCACCAAACTTTTCAGCCAGACTTTGAATGACTTTATAATATACGGGTGTCAGAAAGATCATTCCCAAGGTACCAACTAACATTCCACCAAAAACCGCGGAACCAAGAGAGACACGACTGGCCGCGCCAGCACCTTTGGCAATCACCAGGGGGATAACACCCAGAATGAAAGAAAAGGCCGTCATCAAGATAGCTCGGAAACGCAATTCCGCAGCCTCAACAGCGGCTTCCTGAATGCCCATTCCACGATCACGATTGGCTTTGGCAAATTCAACAATTAAAATTGCCGTTTTGGCCACAAGCCCAATTAATAGCACAATTCCCACCTGAGTATAGACGTTATTGTCCAGGCCCATAAAAGCAGCCAAACCGAAGGCCCCCATTATGGCCACGGGAACGCCGAGCAAAACGGCAATTGGAATCATCCAGCTCTCGTACAAGGCAACCAGGAAAAGGTAGACAAAGAGAAACGCCAGCCCAAAAATAAAAGGAGCAGCATTTCCGGATTTTAACTGCTGAAAAGTTACTCCTGACCATTGATATCCCATGGAGGGCGGCAATACTTCCGCAGCCAGACGTTCCATTTCTGCGATTTGTTCACCACTGGAAACACCTGGCAAACCCGTGCCAGTGATCTGACTTTTGGGATACATGTTAAATCGGCCAATGAATAACGGTCCAACGGTATCCCTGACGGCTGCAAATGCCCCCACGGGAATCATGGCTCCCAGGTTGTTGCGAATTTCCAGACGCTTAATATCAGCAGCCTCACTTCGATATTGATCTTCCGCCTGAGCCATCACCTTCCAGGTTCGGCCAAAGAGGTTAAAATCGTTCACGTAGCTCGTACCCAGATAAGTCCCCAGAGAACCAAACAATTCATTCATGTTCACATTATAAGCCTGGGCTTTAACCCGATCCACTTCCAGGTACAACATCGGCACGGTTGCGCGAATGTTCTGGTTCATTCGGGTCAGCTTGCCACCTTCGTTGGCAGCTTTTATCATGTCCATAGCAGCTTGCTGCAGCTGAAGAACACCTGCTCCACCACGGTCCTGCAACTCAAAGCTGAAACCACCAGCACTTCCCAGTCCCATAATGGGAGGAGGCAGAAAACCAAAAACAAACCCTTCCTGAATTCCAAAAAACTGCCTCTGCACACGGCTCATTATTTTGGCAATGTGCAGTTCTTCAGAACGCTCACTCCAATTATCCAGGGTCACAATGAACATGGCTGAATTGGGAGATTGCACTCCATCGAGAAGGGAGAAGCCCCCAACAGTCAGGTATTTGGCAACACCGGGAGTCTGGGAAAGAATAGCGTTAATCTGATCAGTCACAACACTGGTACGCTCCAGTGAAGCACCATCGGGCAAAGAGGCATTTACGAAAAAATAGCCTTGATCTTCATCCGGAAGAAAGCCACCCGGTACGGAAACAGCTCCGAGATAAGTGAGGAAAAGCAGACCTGCAAAAAAGATCATAGCCAAACCGGATTTGCGTAAAATTCCGGTCACAATTCCCTTATACCCGGCAGTACTTTTTTCAAACATTTCGTCGAATTTCCGGAAGAAAATCCATTTTTTCTTTCGTGGATCAATCGGTTTTAGCAGCAAACGGCAAAGAGCCGGGCTTAAGGTCAGTGCATTTATTGATGAAAAAATGGTTGCTACGGAAATAGTGATGGCGAACTGCCGGTAGAGTAATCCGGTAAGTCCGGGCATCATCAAAGTGGGTACAAAAACAGCCATCAGAACAGCGGTCGAGGCGATAACAGGGCCCGTCACCTCAAGCATGCCTTCAGAGACCGCCCGACGACTGTCCCAACCTTTTTCAGCCATCAGACGCACAGTGTTTTCTGTCACCAGAATTGCATCATCAACCACAATACCTATGACCAGAATCAATCCAAACAAAGTAAGGTTATTGATGGACATTCCCAATGCCAGCATGACGGCAAAAGTTCCAATCAGCGATACGGGAATGGTGATGGCGGGAATAAGAGTTGTGCGCCAGTCCTGCAGAAAAACCCACACAACCAGAATCACCAGAATGATCGCCACAATCAGTGTATTGACAACTTCCTCAATGGAAGCGGTAATGTAGGCGGTGGCATCGTAAAGAACGTCGTATTCCAGGTCATCAGGAAAAGACTTCGCCAGCTCATCCATGATTTCCTTAACGCCATCAGCTACCCCAAGAGCATTGGCCCCAGGCAACTGATAAATTCCAACGGCAATGGCGGGACTGCCACTGTGCTCGGCATACCACGAATAAGCCAACGCGCCCAATTCAACTTTGGCAACATCTCGCAAATAAAGTATGTCCCCATCGCTTCCCGTCTTTATCACAATCGCACTAAACTCTTCCTCACTAACGAGCCGACCTTTGGTAATGATGTTGTACTGAAAAGGCAAGTCACTATTATTCGGAGGCGTGCCAATTGCACCCGCAGCCACGGAAACATTCTGAGCCCGCACCTGATTCATCACTTCGGTTGCGGTAACTCCTCTGGCTTTCAACTGTTCCGGGTCCAGCCAGATTCTCATGCTGAAATCCTTGGCTCCAAAAACAGTTACCACCCCCACCCCATTTACCCTGGCCAGCTGATCTTTTACCCGGGTGGCGATGTAATTACTCAAAAACAACTCGTCATAAGTCCCACCAGGAGAGCGGAGTGATATCACCTCCACCATGGAAGTGCTTTTCTTATCCACCTTCACCCCTTGCCTTGTCACTTCCGAGGGCAACAAAGGTTCGGCAACTGAAACCCGGTTCTTCACCATGACCTGAGCCATATCAACATCGGTACCAATATCAAAACTAACGGTCAAATTCAACTGGCCTTCAGAGTCACTTTTGGAATCCATGTAAATCATGTTTTCCACACCATTGACCTGCTCTTCAATGGGAGCAGCCACCGATTCCAAAACCGTGGCCGCATTGGCCCCCGGATAAGTGGTGGTTACCGCAATGGTAGGTGGAGTAATATCCGGCATCGATTCAATGGGTAACAAAGGAATGGAAATCCCACCCACGACCAGAATCAAAATGGAAATAACTAGAGCCATTTTGGGCCGTTCAATAAATATTCGACTGAACATTTTACAGCCTCCTTAGCTCTTGGTTTCTGGTTTTTTTTGCTGAGCCATTTTCTGTTTCATAGCTTTAAATTCTTCGGCAGTAAAAGGCTGAACAGGCAATCCAGGCCGGGCTGACATCAGGCCATTCACAATGACAGACTCTTTGCCGTCGAGTCCCTTGGCAACATGAATGTTCCCATCACCCTGAGGAGCCCCCAGAGTAACGTAAACCTGTTCCACAACATTGCCTTCGCCTACAACCAAAACAAACTTGCCACCAAGGTCGGACCCTACAGCCACTTCTGGAATTTGCACGGCATTGGCTATGGTTTCCCCCAAAACCTTCACCCGAACAAACAGCCCGGGAAAAAGGAGATAGTTTTCATTTTCCAACCGGACCCTCATTTCGATGGTACCGGTATCTTTATTTACCTGATTATCAATAAAATCAATTACCCCCACATGGGGGAATCCTTCTTCGTTGGCCAAAGCCACCCGGGCCTCCACATTGGGCCGTTCCGGGTCGTTACCCTCGGGTCTTTTGCCCCCCTGGGACCGAAGGTGCTTCAAGACAACTGTTTCGGGAGCATGGAAATATACATAGATGGGTTGTATGCGGTTAATACGTGTCAATTCAGTAGATCCCATTTGCCCAACCAGGTTGCCTGGATCTACCAGATTCCTGCTGACAATGCCATGAAGTGGGGCTTCAACTTTTGTATAACTCAAATCCAATTCTGCATCGGCCAGCTTGGCTTTGGCTGATGCAACTGAAGCAATGGCCATGTCTTTATTTGCTCGAGCCCGATCCACATCCATTTCGCTAACGGCCTTACTTTTACTGGCTTGAACCACACGCCGCAATTCAGAATCCGAACGCAGCAAATCGGCATCGGCCGAGGCGACATTGGCCTTGGCGACATCACGGGCGGCAAGATAACGTTCATCTTCAATAGTAAAGAGCAACTCATCCTTTTTTACAAAGCTGCTGGCCTCAAATTCTACGGTCTCCAGAGTACCCTGTACCCGGGCAACAACTTCAGCAGTTTCAAATGCCTGAGTTGACCCTGTAAATACTGCAAAGAGGGCTACAGGCCCCACACTGGGCTGAGCCACTGTAACCATGGGAGCAGGTCGGGCCGGTGCCGCTTCTTTTTTTCCACAACCCACAGCCCCCATCAACATTATGACCAGTAACGACAAAAGAACCAACCTCAGCTGGACTCTATTATTAATTAACTGTTGCATTATCAACCTTCCTCTTCCGCGGTAGTGGATTCAGCAGTAGCTGATGAAACGGGTTCAACCGGCAAATCAGGGTCCGGATCGTCCAACGACCATCCGCCACCGAGGGCACGGTTCAAATTAATCAAATTATTCAATACAATACCTTTTGAGACAGCCAGCTGATCCATTTGGCTGAATAACACTCTCTGGGAATCCAGATAATTCTGAAAGTCAGTTAAACCGGAAACATACTGTGTTTCAACCAGTTCCACCGACTTTTGTGCACTTTCTGCTGCTGTTTTCAACAAATCGCGTCGGCGTTCTTCCTGACGCAAAGCCACCAGGGAGTTTTCAACTTCGGCCAAAGCCAACAAAACCGTTTTTTCATAAGTCAGCAGCAATTGTTCAGTGCGAGCTTCTTCGACATCAATTTGACTGCTGATTTTTCCCCCACTGAATAAATTCCATTTTAACTCTGGTCCAAATGACCAGCCAAAGGCTCCGCTTTCCGACAAATTGCCAAACTCCGGAGCTTTCAGGACCATGGATCCTCCAAGAGAAAAACTTGGGTAAAGCTCAGCTGTGGCCACACCAATACGAGCCGATTGTGAAGCAAGACTGCGTTCACTGCGGCGCACATCGGGCCGCCGACGCAAAAGCTCAGCAGGTAAAATCAATGTGAGATCCATTGAGGGGGTGGGCAAGCCGGCATGGACTCTTAATTCTTCATCCAGCGAACCCGGGTTTTGGCCCAGAAGTATGGCCAAGCTATTCATGGCTTCCTCCAGCGAAGAGACCATGGAAGGGATTGTGGCTTCGGTATTCGCCAGGTTTGACCGGGCCTGAGACACATCCAACAGAGGAGCCAAGCCGGCTTCTTCCCGGGCAACCACCACGTCGAGTGTGGAGCGTTGGCTCTCAAGGTTCTCCCTCGCAAAATCAAGGCGCATTTGCAAAGTTCTAATTTTTAAATATACAAAGGCCACTTCAGCATACATGGAAACCTGAACGTCACGGTAATCTTCGATGGAAGATTGCAACGCCGCTCCGGTGGATTCCCTGGCCCGCCTGTTTTTTCCCCAAACATCAATTTCCCAGCTCGCACCCAGGCCAAATTCCCAATTGCTGGCCGGGTTTTCACCACCAGGCCAATAAAAATCCGGAGTTTCGGCCCGGTTCAAACTGCCGGAGGCTCCAACCTGGGGCCAGGAGTCTCCCCCGGCAATCCTATGATATGCCCTCGCCTCACGAATACGACTGACGGCCATGTCTAAATCAAGGTTCGATATCTCTGCCTGGATAATGAGTGAATCGAGATAGGCGTCGTTAAAAACAGACCACCAATTCTTGATAATGGGTGTCTCAGATTGAACATCCTGAGCGGCAGCATTTTGCCAGGCATCGGGGGTTTCCATTTCCGGAATCCGGTAATCCGGCCCAACGGCGCAACCGGCCATAATAGTGGCCAACCCCACCAGCAGCACGCACACCCCAAAAGAAGATAATTTTTTACTCATGATAAGCATCATTCTTCCACCATTTGCACTGGTTTAGGTAAAGCTGTATTAGTTTGAATTTTTTTTATTAAACACCGATTAAAAAGCTAATGCAAAGATTATTTAGTGTCTTAATGTTCTGATCCCGGTCTTTTTTGCACGCAAAAAAAATCATCCAGGCACAAAAACCCAAGGCTGTTGGAGGGGAAAAGTGAAGATATTAATACCACACATTACCGCCAACCCAAGCATATTGTTCGAATACTCGCAACCTAGAGTCAGCCAACAAGATTGCCCAGAAACAGGCTAATAGCCGGTACGTATGTAATGACCAGCAAAGCCCCCAACAATAACAAAAGAAATGGCAAACTTGCCTGATACAGAGAAACCACCGGTTCCTTAAATCGATAGGAAGAGATGAAGAGATTCAATCCCACCGGAGGAGTGATGTAACCAATTTCCAGGTTAGTCAGGAAAATGATTCCCAAGTGAACCGGGTCCACACCAAAACCCAACGCAACAGGAACAATCAGTGGAACCACAACAATAAGAGCAGAAAAGATATCCATCAGACAGCCAACGATGAGCAGAAAAACATTCAATAAAAGAAGGAAAGTGTATTTGCTGTGAACATACTGCTGCATCCAGTCAAGAACAACCATGGGAACTTCTGCATCGACCAGATAACTGGTCAAACCCAAAGCACAAGCCAGTATGATTAGAATTCCACCTACCAAACTCATGCTTTCAGAAACAATCTCCGGTATTTTCTTTAGCTGGACATCTTTATAAATAAACACTTCAACGATAAACACATAGCCGGCTGTTAAAGCGGCAGCCTCCATTACCGTAATTACACCACTGTATATTCCGCCCAAAATAAGAAGGGGCAGCGGGGCTTCCCAGGCGGCTTCCCGCAAGGCTTTAATTGCTGCGGTGGCCGAAACTTTTTGTCGCACCACACCATCTTTTTTGCCCTGATGAATTCCATATCCCGCCAGAACCAGCACCAGAAACAACCCTGGCAACAAACCTGCCAGAAAAAGTTTATCGATGCTGACAGAGGCCACATAGCCATAAAGAATAAGGGGTAAGCTTGGGGGGAACAAAAGTCCCAGGCTACCGCCGGCTGTCAGCAATCCCAGATTGAAACGACGATTGTAACCATCCATGGTCAAAGCGGGCAGAAGCAGCCCCCCCATGGCAATAATTGTTACTCCGCTGGCCCCGGTAAACGCAGTAAAAACCGCACAGGAAGCCAAAGCCACTACGGCCAATCCACCGGGAAACAGGGCCCTCGAGAGATTCACCAAACGGTCAGGAGCTTTACTGTGAGCAAAGAGGTATCCTGCAAAAGTGAATAGAGGAATGGCCACCAGCAAAGGAGAGTGCGCCAAAGTGTACATTGAAATGGACACGGCGGAAATATCGATACCCGCCTGCCAGAAAAGGGCCAGGGCAATAACTCCCAGCACAGTGAACAAAGGCATGCCAAAAAGAGCCAGAACAATCAGGGCCAGAATCAAGAAGAGAATCACAGCTCGCTGACCTCCTGATGGCTATTCGAAGCGTCGTCAAGAGGGTCACCCTGAAACGACTCACCTTCCAGTGGGTCGGCATCAAGTCCGATTAACAAATTGACCACACTTCGGTAACTGATCATAAAAAATGCGATGGGAAGAATCAGTTGCAGCACCCATACCGGTACCGAAGAAAAAGCCATTTCTCCAAACATTTTTTCGTCCTGAACCAGCTTCCATGAAGAAATACCCAGCATAAATGTTGCCGCTGCTGTTGCACCATAAACAACCGATCGCCGCCAGGCATTCATACCTGAGGGCAACAGCCGGGAAAAAATATCGATGTTAATATGTTGAGCTTTACAGGTTGCCAAAGCTGCACCCAAACACCCCAGCCACAAGACCATATGGTGCATCAGTGGGTCTGCCCAGAGAACCCCGCTGTGAAAAACGTTTCGCAGGACTATTTGCAAGCCGCCAAGGGAAACAAGGGTCAGCAGCATGAGCCCCAGAATCCCCACTTCAATCCAACCCAGAAAAGAGAACAGGGTCTCAAGTTTTTTTCGGCGAATGAGAATGGCCCGACCTCCAGCAAGAATCGCCAGAACGAGAGCCCACAAAAAATAAGACGCATTTCCGTCGTTCAAGGATTTCCCGTTTCAGTTAGCGAGCCCGGTATTCGGCGATTAGAGATTTTACTTTTTCGAGCAACTCAGCACTGTAGAGATTTCCAGCGCCATCGTCCCAGGCTCCCTGACCTGTGGTAAAAAATTTGTGATGCACGTCATCGTTGACACTGATAATCTCCACACCCTCTTTTTTCATTTCTTCAATGGCTTCCAGATTTTGCACCCTGGTTTTTAAAGTCAAATCGCGCAGAATTGGTCCCGATACTTCTTCCAAAATTGCCAAATCTTCAGCGGATACTTTGCGCAGACCTTTTTTGGAAATCAAGGCCGCGCCCAAACCGTGAGAGATGGGGACATCGGTCATATAAGAGACCCTGGTGAACCATTGCAGAGCCATGCAACCAAGAGTTGAACTGTAAGCAGAATCGATGACCCCGGTTTGCAGGGAAGTCAGAACATCGGGAGCCGACAAGGGAATGGGTGAAATACCAAAGGCCTTAAAAAACAATTCGGCCAACGGATCACCTGCCCAAATCCACATCCGGGCAGCAGCCAGATCATCAGGAGTGGCTATGGGTTTTTTACTGAAAATATAAACAAAACCCACATCGACCCAACCCAAATTCAGGTAGCCTCCCTTATCGAAAACACCATCGAGCTGGCTATTGATGTTGTCTCGTACATAGTCCAGTTCATCGAGGTCGCGGAACATGAATGGCATTTCCAGAACCCGGACATCTGATGCAATAACACCCAGGCCGTAACCGGTGAATCCGCCGCCATGCAACTGACCGATGCGAATTTTTCGCAGCACATCTTTTTCGTCACCTTGCACACCGCCGGGATAAAACTTGAAACCCAGACGGTTATCGGTACGGGCCCGAACTTCGTCGTCCATCTGGTGCATGGAATTCATCCAGGTGCTACCCTCTGGAGCCAGGGTGGCAAATTTTATTTGGAACTTTGGTTTTGGTTTGCGGGCAGCATCGGCGGGGTTGCCAATGAGAACAAACAACATTCCAAACAACAAGACCTGCAGACGGAATTTTTTAAAATAAGTCATCGGCTTCTTCCAGAAGTTTGAGTGATTTTTCGGCTGCAATCATGTTCAGCAACCGGTACGGATCGTTTATTATGGGTTCGGCCTCAATAATGCCGTTGAGTGTCTCGGTAAAAAGGTCCACATCCATAATGCGGTAAGTGTAATACCGTGCGTAGAAGAACCGGGACAGTTGAAAGGAGTTCCCACTGATAGCAAACGCCTTGTCAAAACTATCGGCCGACGCTTCTGTATTGCCACCCATGAGCTTGGGTTTGAAAGCATGCAGAGCCCCCTGCATTACGTATGGCATGCCCTCAAAATAAGAATCATCCAATTCAATGACTCGATCCAAAAGCACCTGAACCTTGGGGATACCACGCATAATTGAGGTCTCGTTAAGATGGAGACTGATGTACTGAGACCAGCAAATAGCCGCCCACACAGCTGCCGGAACATTATCTTCACCAAGCGAGGGAACCAGTGTTTCAAACTCTGCAAAAGACAAATCCCGACTGGCAGGCAAATCACAGTTTTCTGAAAGAGCCAGCCAGGCGTGATCCAGCCCCTTTTTGTAGAGCAAAGAGGCATAATCCGGGTCTTCTTCTTCCATATAGGCAAAAGCATAGAAGAAGTAGAGCATGGATGCGTTAACCCGTAATTCAGCATTAGAAGGATCTGTCTGGATCATGCCCTCAAGCAGGAAAATATTGGATGGTGCCGCATCGCCAAATGTTCGAATGTCATCGGACAAATAAGCCGCGTCGCGAGCGTTGTCCATCAAAGGCATCATTACATGCCGCACCGAATAGGTGGTCGGAGAACAACCCGTTACAAAATTTAAAAGCAGGAGCATCAGCAGAAACGGGAATAAAACCCTGATTCTGGCCGGGAGAATAAAGGTGTCGATGTTTTTCATTACCCAATAGTCGAGGTTTTTCCCTTTTCGATCAAGAAGGAATCTTGCTCCAATGATCGTCCAGGATATTGCTATGTCATAAATCGGCCCTCAGAAACCGTACAAACATAACAACTTGTTTTTTCCGGGGCTGAAATCTGTTATACTTTTGGGAATCAAATATATATTCTTAACAGGATCAAAAATGACGCCATTTTTCCGAAATTTCCATTTTCCCATGCCACCCAAAATATTGGTGGCATGGTTTCTTTTGTGCGCCATTTTTGTTTCCGGACAGGCAAAAGCTCAACATTATCTTATCAAAACCTATCAAGAATGGGATGGCATGCCCACCAACCCTGTTTTTGATGCCACCCAGGACAGCCTTGGACATATGTGGTTCACTACCCGTGTGGGATTGGTATCATATGACGGCCAGGATTGGTCAAATCAGAATTTTGGTTATTTGGCATCGGCACAGGTGCATACAAAACTGCTCTCCGATACCTGGGGCCACTTCTGGGGAGTTGCCTCCCAGGATCCATTGCGCTTCTACCACAAAAAAAATGAAATTTGGCAGACTCACTTTTACCCGGACATGGAATTCAGGAATTATTTAATCACAGGTTTGGAAATTCTGAATCGGGACCCGGGATCTTTCCTTGCTGTTACTTCAACTTATCGGGGACAAGTTATTTCTTTCGATGGTGAAGTATGGGATTTCCAGGATCTATCCTCCCGCGTTAATGCCATAACCACCACCGAACTGGTCGGCTCCACTCTTTATCTGGCCACTTCCAATGGTCTTTTCTTTCGGGACCTGAACGTTAAAAACAGCTCCTTTGAAAAGGCAACCCAGCTTCCGCCGGGACCCATCACCCATTTGGCAAAAATTGAAGATACTTCCACTCTCTGGGTTGTAGGCCCTCATTGGTTAGGCCAGTTAACCAGCGGTACACTTAAAATTCTGGCTGAAAATCTGGACATAACCCCCCTTCGCCCAGATAGCGGTACCACGGCTTTAGCCGAAGGGAAGAATGGAATCTACTTCGGTGATCTGGCCAGTACTCACTTTTTCCATACTTCCATCGGTTTGGAAATTCTGACAAAAAAAAATGGATTAATTGCTGACGGTTGCACCAGTTTTTTCCGGGACCGGGAGAATAATATCTGGATTACCAGTACCCGGGGCCTTAGCAAACTGGTCAGCCGCCGTTTTGCGGGCTATAACCTGGAAACCGGCCTTTTGGAAGATGAAGTCAGTGCCATATTGGAACGCCGAAATGGAGATCTGGTTCTGGGCCAGCAAGGCGGACTAAGTATTGTTTCCGAAGGGATATCCAACCGTCGTTTCAAGAATACACCTCGTGCTCTGGCCCGGGTCATGGATTTGCTTGAAGATCCTCAGGGCAACTTGTGGATCGCCGCCAATCGACGGGGACTTGGCCGCCTCAACTCCGATGATTCCATTACCTGGTTTGCAGAGTCCGATGGTCTTGGCTTCGGTATTTATGCCCTTCATCTGGATTCAAACAATACTCTCTGGGTTGGAACCAGTAAGGGGCTGTTTTTCAAAAGCGGACCAGAGTTTAAACGCTTCACTCTACCTACAACAGAATCAAATTTCCAACCCATGATTCGAAGCATAGCCCCTGGGCCCGATGACTCTTTTTATTTGGCCACACCCCACCTGGGTATTTTGAAGCATGATCAGGGTAAGATCACCATCATTCGGCCATTATTAGACCAAGAAGGCCGAAATACTTTTTATTGTCTTGCACGCCCTGATTCCTCTATCTGGGTCGGAACCTCTGAAGGCCTTTTTGTAGTGGAAGATAACAAATTGGTCAGGAGTTCACATCCGGTCCCCATAATTACCGATGCCATTTATAGCATGATTCAAGATTCTCAGGATCGCGTCTGGTTTGGCACTGATCACGGTGTATTCAAGTGGAATGGCCGGGACTTACGAAACTACACACGCCTGGATGGCCTTCTGGGAAATGAGGCCAACCGCCAGGGGCTTTTTGAAGCTTCAGACAAGACCATCTGGATTGGTACTGACAGCGGTGCCTCCCAGTACTTCGATATTTTTGATCAACCTGCTTCAGGCAATCCAGGCCTTCAAATCACAGAAATCCGCATCAACCAAAACCCATTCTCCCCCACTAAAAACCACCTTTTTCAGGAGCCTCTCCATTCTCTGGAATTCAATTTCAAAGGCATTTCTTTCCTCGATGAGAACAACATTCAATTCCGGACCCGACTGCTGAATTACGAAAATAATTGGAATGTTTCCGATCGATTCACCGCCCCCAATCACAAATATATTAATGTTCCCGCCGGCAGGTATCAATTCCAGGTTCAAGCCATCCGACAGGATGGAATCAATAGCAAAATCATCAAGTCCGGTTGGATCACAATTAAACCGGCTTTCCGGGATCGCTGGTACATTCGAACTCTGTTTGGAATGCTGGTGCTTGCCGTCATATGGACCGTCTTAGCCTTAATTTCCGGCAAAAGATACGCCCATCGTCTGGAGGAAGAAGTTCTCATTCAAACTAAAGAGTTGCGCCTTTCCGAAGAAACAACCAGATCTGAATCTCAGCGCCTGGCCGCTACTTTGAAAAACATTTCCGATGGTGTTTTGGCTGTAGATTTTGAGGGGGTTATTGTTCTGGCCAATGCTGCATCCGGTAAAATTCTCAAACAACGCCAAGCCGATATTCTGGGAAAAAAACAACAGGACATTTTACCACTGAAACCCGATAGCATCATCGGTCCCCAGCGCATTGCCCATCCTGACAACCCTCTGCGAATTTTGGAAGTTTCATCGGCTGTGGTGGGACCGGCTCTAGATCAGCCTGATCCTTTAAACGGTGCCCGGGTCATCGCTTTCAGAGATATTACTGACCAGCTTCATCAGGAAGAAGACCGAATCCGCACCCAGAAATTGGAATCGTTAGGCGTTTTTGCCGGAGGCCTGGCTCACGACTTTAACAATCTGCTGACAGTCATGCTGGGAAATTTGAGTGTCCTGGAAACCAGTGAAAACCTTTCGAATCAGGAATTTGAAATGCTTACCCTGGTTAAAGATGCTTCCAAACGCGCCCAAAACCTGACCCGTCAATTGCTTACTTTTGCCATGGGTGGCGAGCCCCTGTTGGAAAAAGCCTCTTTGGGATCCATACTGCGTCAGTCGGTAGAATTTGCCCTTAGTGGTTCCAATGTCTCATGCAATCTGGACCTACCTGAAAACCTGTGGCCCGTTGTGGTGGATCCTGGACAAATTGACCAGGTTTTTACCAATTTGGTCCTCAATGCAGCGCAGGCCATGCCCAAAGGCGGCACTCTTCAGGTTATTGCCCAGAATATTGGGTCAGAAAGCCGCCGAATGATTCTTGTGGAAATTATTGACGAAGGCCATGGCATTCCTCCAGAAAATCTTTCTCGAATTTATGACCCATATTTTTCCACCAAAGAAATGGGCAGTGGATTGGGCTTGGCGATTGCCTATTCCATCATCAGCCGCCATGGCGGACACATTACAGTGGAATCGGATGTGGGCATCGGTTCAGTTTTCAGAGTTTTCCTGCGAGCTGAATAAACGTACATAAACCACCGGCACATGCGGGTTTCTTTCGATGGTTGTTTATGATTTGTTACATTTTTGTATTAATTTTAGCCAAATGAATTATGATCCACTCATGAATTTTCTAAACCAGCTGGCCATAAATTACCGAAACTCACGCGCCATCCTGATGGCAGTGATGTTGTTTGCCGCCATTGGCGCTATGCAGTGGCTGCGTTGCAATCCCATGGTCGGCAGAGAACCCATATCCGCCCGGGTCCTTTCCATTGAGGCCGAACAAATTCAACCCCACGGAACTGGCGGCATGCAATGCCGGGTTGTTGTCATCACGGCCGACAGCGTCAAAGTTGAACTTTTATTGCCCCAGCCGGTTCCTCAAGTTGGCGACAACATTCCGTTGATGGTTGAAGAATATAAAAGCGGCGATAAATCCTATTATCTGGATTTTCAGAAATGGATGATGGATGGCCCTTCATGATGGGCCCACCACCACCAACCGTCCTTTAAGTTAATTCCTGACGGGACATCTGCCCCATCCGGATGCCGGCCGTCTCATCGGAATTCATGGGTTCCAGTGGCAAGCCTCTCATTGACAAGAGTTTTGACTCGCCGAACCTGGGTGTCAAAAACTTCCAGTCGGGCTGGGCCGTTTGTCTGGTTGGATTCTCATCCCTGGCAACTTGAAAGTTACTGTATTGTATGAGCTTCAGGTGGCAAGTGAGTCAGGAAATATTCCTGCATGGCTCGTTGCCATCGTTCAAAATACACTCCCTGGAGCCAATGGTTTTGGCCCGG
>JAAEOA010000409.1 GCA_024223715.1 bacterium
CAAAAAACTTCGAAAATTCATGCTCGCCAACTTTGGTTTTGGCAGCTTTATTTTTCGCCTGTCCGATGGATCGGAAGTGGGCAGAGCGGCCAATTTAAAAGAGCTGGTTCGTATGCTGGGTGAAGTGCCCATTGAATCGATCAGGCATCATGCCTCCAGCGATCACTTCAGCAACTGGCTGCGCGCCCGAACCGAATTTCTGCTGGCGGCTCGCATCAGGCCACGCAAAGTTACCGAGTTTGCTACCGACGATGAGATACGGGAGTTTCTCATTTCAGCGATCAGTGTTTTTCGAAACGAACGATCCCGTGGTGCCATTGCCGACTTTTCCCGAAATCAATTCGATGCCAGTAATCATTTTGTGCGAATTGGCAGTGGTTCCCTCGGTGGTAAAGGTCGCGGCCTGGCCTTTATGAATTCCATTCTTTACGAGTACCGAATGAATAATCGTTTTGAAGGGGTGAAAATTCAGGTTCCGCCCACTGCAGTTCTGGCTTCAGATGTTTTTGATACCTTCATGGCCCAGAACGACCTTCTGGAAAAAGCCATGTCCGATTTGTCCGATGATGAAATCAATTGTCTCTTTCTCGAAGAAAAACTACCCCCGGAAATTTACGATGATTTGAAAGCATTCCTGGAGCAAATTCGTTACCCGTTGGCCGTACGTTCCAGCAGTTTATTGGAAGATAGCCAATTCCAGCCTTTTGCCGGGGTGTATCGAACCTATATGCTGGCCAACAACCACAGCGACCTCAATGTTCGTCTGGACCAATTGTGCGATGCTATAAAACTGGTTTACGCCTCGGCTTATACTCAAGCAGCAAAAAGCTATATCGATGCCACCGGCAATCGTATTGAAGAAGAGAAAATGTCTGTCATTTTGCAGCAAATGGTAGGTCGCACTTATGAAAACTACGATTATCCCCACTTTTCCGGGGTCGGACACTCATCTAATTTCTATCCAGCTGAAGGCATGAAACCCGAGGAGGGGGTCGTCACAGTCGCGCTTGGTTTGGGGCGCACTGTGGTTGAAGGGGGCAAGGCCCTGCGCTTCAGTCCCAACCACCCGGGGGTCTTGCCGCAATTTGGAACCGTTGAGGCTTGGTTGCAAAACAGCCAACGCAACTTTTTTGCCGTTGATGTGAGCCATCCTGAAAAATACCCTGGTTCTGACGATGGTTTCAATCTTGCCTCTCTGGATCTTGAAGACGCTGAAAGACACGGCACCCTGGATAATGTAGGCTCTGTTTATTCAGCGGAAAACGATGCAATTTACGATGGAATTTATCGTCCCGGAATACGCCTGGTTTCTTTCGCTCATGTTTTAAAGTCTGATGTCTTTCCCTTGGCCGAAATTATGAAACTGCTTTTGGAATTGGGCCGAAGAACCATGAGCGCGGAAGTGGAAATTGAATTTGCCGTGGTTCTTGGCGAGGGTCCCAATGATGATCACCAGTTTGGTTTCCTGCAAATCCGCCCATTGGCTGCAGGCTTCGATGCTCCGGAAGTTTCCCGGGAAGTATTACACTCGGATGATTCCATCGTCACAACCAGTGTTGCCCTGGGCAACGGGCGCATTTCCGGAATCAAGGATATTCTGTATGTGCCACCTGAGTTATTTGATCGCAGCAAAACCGAAGAAATAGCCGAAGAAATTGATGAGGTCAATTATCGGTATGTTCAAAAAGCCACTTCATATTTACTGATGGGGCCGGGGCGTTGGGGGTCGTCTGACCGATGGTTGGGAATTCCGGTTCGTTGGGACCAAATTTCCGGAGCCCGGGTTATTGTTGAAACCGATTTGGAAGATTTTAAAGTTACCCCCAGCCAGGGTTCGCATTTCTTCCAGAATTTGACCAGCTTCCAGGTGGGTTATTTGACGGTGAATTCCACCACTGGGACCAGCAGCATTAATTGGGATTGGTTCGCCGAACAGAATATTGTGCAGGAAGGCAAGTATGTTCGCCGCATTCAGTTGGACGAGCCCCTCAGTGTGCTTATTGACGGTCGCAACCGTCATGGGGTCATCTTGCGTCCCGGCAGTCCCTGGGCTAAACAGCTGGAGGAATGAGAAAAAGCTTCTGAAATATCTTTTTCTTGCCCCAAACCGCCTTAAAGCCGACTATTCGCCTGCAAAGATCTGGTCGTTACAAAAATAGCGGCCCTTAAAAACCAGTATTCCACCCGAAGGGGGATGATAAAATGGCTCACGATGCTTCTTTCAATCCATTTGAAATGGCCCGGCAACAATTTGATAAAACCGCCGACATGTTAGGTCTGGACGATGGCGCCCGTGCTCTTTTGCGCAGCCCTCTGCGGGAATTCCATTTCAGCATCCCCGTACGCATGGATGACGGTACGGTGCAGGTTTTTCAAGGATTTCGGGTGCAGCACAACGACGCTCGTGGCCCTTCAAAAGGTGGTATCCGCTTCCACCCTCAGGAAACTATTGATACCGTTCGGGCTCTTTCCATGTGGATGACCTGGAAGTGCGCCGTGGCCGACATTCCACTCGGTGGTGGCAAAGGTGGAGTCATTTGCGATCCTCACAATCTGAGTGCCCGGGAACAGGAAGCCATTTGCCGTGGCTGGGTTCGCCAACTGGCGCGCAATGTTGGTCCAGTGGCCGATATTCCTGCTCCCGATGTGATGACCAATCCCCAGCACATGTTGTGGATGCTCGATGAATACGAAAACATCAGCGGTGGTCACTATCCTGGCATGATTACCGGTAAACCCGTGGGCATGGGGGGCAGTCTTGGACGCACCGAAGCCACTGGATATGGCGTTATTTATTGCTTGCGGGAATCCCTGAAGGAATTGGGTCTGAAGGCTGCCGATACGACCATGAGTGTGCAGGGTTTTGGTAACGTGGCTCAATACGCCATCGAGCTGTACAACCAAATGGGCGGCAAGGTTGTTTGTGTGTCCAGTTGGGACCAGGAAGAACAAACCACTTATGCTTTTGTTCGTGAAAGTGGCATTGACCGCGACGAACTAATGGGCTTCACCGATCACTTCGGTGGCATCGACAAAGCGAAAGCCAAGGCGGCCGGTTACGATGTTGTTCCCGGCGATGACTGGATCATTCAGGACGTGGACATTCTTTTGCCCGCGGCTCTGGAAAACCAGATCACTGAAAAAAATGTGGGCAAAATTGGCCCCAATGTAAAAATCATTGCCGAAGGTGCCAACGGTCCGACTACACCTGAAGCGGATGCCGTTATTGAAGAACGTGGCATCTTCATGATTCCTGACTTCCTGGCCAACGCCGGTGGAGTGACCTGCAGTTATTTTGAGCAGGTTCAGTGCAATATGAACTACTTCTGGGAAAAAGAAGAAGTGCTGACCAAGCTGGATCAGAAAATGACTGCTGCTTACCAGTCCATCAGTGAAATGGCCAAAGAGCAAAACGTATACATGCGAGACGCAGCTTATGTTGTGGCCATCAATCGTGTGGCAGCTGCCTGCAAGGATCGGGGCTGGGTCTAAAAATGAGCGAACCGTCAGGCAGCAATTATCGCCCGGCCGAGTGGCGGCTGCTGTTTGCCGACATGCGCAAAAGACGCGGAAAACAGTTTCTGAGAATTTCGCGCAAAATGCTCAATCATCTGGTGTCTATTGGCCTCGATGAAGCAGTCAGCATGCTGGCTGAAATTGACGATGCCGAAAGTGCAGCCACCGGACCTGCCGATACAAATTCTCCAGGGACTCGTCGGTCTCTGGAGAATTCTTTACTTATGAAGGGTGCGCCTTTCGAGTTGGCCAGCGAATATCTGGGTGACGATGAAATTCTGACTCGTATGGATAAATGGATTTCCGAAGAGAAAGCCAGCTTTTTTGGTGCCGTAGTGGGCGATCCCCGCTCAACCATGCCTCAAATTGCCGATGCCATTCGCCGCTATAACGATGTTCTTCTTGGCCGCAGCGGTCTGGCCCCCAGTAATCTGAGAAGTCTTCGGGTCAGCCTTATTCAACGCTTCTTTACCGAACAACTGGATTTTATTACGGTGGCCAAAGAAGTGGTGCGTATTACGGATTTTGTAGAGATCATCAACCGCATAACCATGACCACCGGTTGCCATGGAAAACTGGGCGGTAAGGCTTCAGGACTTGCCCTGGCTGACTGGATCATTTCCCAGCCCAAGGTCATGGAAGAAGGCTTCTCCGCCGATGTGAAAATTCCCCGCACGTGGTACATTGTCAGCGATGCAATCATGGACTTCGTCAAACTCAATCAGCTCGACGATGTGATGGAACAGAAGTTCAAAGAAATTCCCCAGGTCCGCCGCGAATACCCCAACATGATTCAACTGTTCAAAAACAGTGCCTTTCCTCCGGAAGTTATTGCCGGATTGAGCCGGGCTCTGGATTATTTTGGTGATACCCCGTTAATCATTCGCAGCAGCAGTTTGCTTGAAGATCGTTTTGGCACTGCTTTTTCCGGAAAATACAAAAGCCTATTCATTGCCAACAAAGGCAGTAAAGAAGAGCGCCTGGATACACTGATGGACGCAGTGGCTGAAGTTTGGGCATCAGTATTGGGTCCGGACCCCATTGAATACCGCCGCGAACGCGGTCTCCAGGAATTTGTTGAGGAGATGGGCATTCTCATTCAGGAAGTTATCGGCAAAAAAGTGGGCCGATATTGGATGCCTGCTTTTGCCGGGGTTGCTTTCAGTAACAATGAATTTCGCTGGTCGCCGCGCATAAACAGGGAAGACGGACTTGTTCGTATGGTTCCGGGTTTAGGCACTCGTGCGGTGGATCGTATTGGTGACGATTTTCCTATACTTGCGGTGCCTGGTCAACCGGGCTTGCGTTCCAGTCAGAGTGTCGACGAAGTTTTGCGTTACAGCCCTCGCAAAGCCGATGTAATCAACCTTGAAACCAACCGTTTTGAAACAGTTGATCTGGACGATTTGCTCAAGGAAGTGGGGCCCGAGTACCCAGGGCTGGACAAAGTTTTCAGTGTATATCAGGATGGAATGCTGACCAAAAAATCCCGTTTCATGATGAAACCGAAAACCGAGACTCTGGTCGCCAACATGGAAGGCCTGCTTTCCGATACTCAGTTTGTGCGCAAAGTTGGATGGTTGCTCAATACTCTGGAAGAACACTTGGGTGCTCCGGTGGATATTGAATTTGCCCACAATGGTAAAGATTTCTATTTGCTGCAATGTCGTCCTCAGGCCCAGACCGGTGAAGCGGCACCAGCACCCATTCCACGCGATGCAGAGGACCAGGATGTGGTCTTCTCGGCCAAGCGTTTTGTTTCCAACGGCTGGGTACCGGATATTTCCCACATTGTTTATGTCGACCCCGCTGCTTATGCGGAAATGCCCTCGGTGGAGGCGATGAAAAAAGTTGGCCGGGCGGTGAGTGCTTTAAACACCCTTTTGCCCAAACGAAAATTCATCTTGATGGGGCCTGGCCGTTGGGGAAGCCGTGGTGATATCAAGCTGGGTGTGAACATCACTTATGCTGATATTAACAATACCGCGATGCTAATCGAAATTGCCCGTCGCTCAGGAAACTATCTTCCGGACCTGAGTTTTGGCACCCATTTTTTCCAGGACCTGGTAGAGGCCCAAATTCGCTATTTGCCGTTGTATCCCGATGACGATGAAGTCCTTTTTCATGAAGAATTCCTTGGCTCATCGCCAAATATTCTGGCCGAGGTGCTTCCCAAATTTGCTGACCTTGAAGATGTGGTAAAGGTTATTGACATTGCCGCCGTTCGTAATAATAAGGTCTTGCGAGTTTATATGAACGCCACGCTGGATGAGGCCATGGCTGTGTTGGAAACCAGTGAAGAAGTCACTATTGATCCAGGTGAAGAGGAAGAGGTGGCGTTGCACGAACCGGTGCAATACTGGCGGTGGCGATACCGGATGGCTGAGCGCATGGTCAAGGCTCTTGACCACAAACTTCTCTCGGTAACGGCAGTATATCTCTATGGCTCGGTAAAAAATGGAACCGCTGGTCCAGACAGCAAAATAGACTTGCTTGTTCATTGCAATGCAGACTCTTCGCAAAAAGATCTTTTGGCTATGTATTTCAATGGGTGGAGTCAAGCCCTGGCGGAATACAACTTCAATCGCAACGGAGTGCGTTTGGAAGAAATGCTTAATGTCACTTATTTAAATGATGAAGATTTAGCCAAAGGCAAAGGTCTTGCCTCACAAATTGATGCTATTACCAATCCCGCCAGGCTACTTTCCCAATAGACATGAGACCCCTATTTGGGGTAAAAAGATCGAATTTGTCAGGATTTTGGGCTTTCCCAAAAAGCTCGAAAGCCCCGCTGGGCGCCTCAATAAAACCGTTATGATAGAGCCGGATCAGTAAGGTCAAGACACAACTTCTGATCTCCCAACAGGTTGCTTCATTTTGGTTTAGCCCATCCTGTTAATCATACAACAACAGTTGGTGGCCTCCGGAAATTTCCTTGCGCCCCCATAAGGGCTCTTCCATGTTCTATCTCATATCAGGCTCCGGTCACAGATTACCGGATGCAAGCATTTCAAAAGAAGCTGACAAGGAGTATCGAAATGGCTCAGAACGTTGCTGCCTTCATGGAAAACGTCGTCGCGAAGAACCCTTCGGAGAACGAATTCCACCAAGCCGTTGAAGAAGTCGTCGAGTCCATCTGGCCCGTACTGGACAAACGTCCCGAGTACCGCAAAGCCAAGATTCTTGAACGTGTCACTGAACCCGAACGCGTAATCCTGTTCCGCGTACCCTGGGTAGACGACAAAGGTGAAGTCCAGGTAAACAAGGGCTTCCGCATCGAGATGAACAGTGCCATCGGTCCTTATAAAGGCGGACTGCGTTTCCACCCCAGCGTTAACCTGGGCATCTTGAAATTCCTGGCTTTCGAGCAGGTCTTCAAAAACAGCCTGACCACTTTGCCTATGGGCGGTGGCAAGGGTGGTAGCGATTTTGATCCTAAAGGAAAAAGTGACCTGGAAGTTATGCGCTTCACCCAGGCTTTCATGAGTGAACTGTTCCGTCACATCGGACCAAACACTGATGTTCCTGCTGGTGACATTGGCGTTGGTGGCCGTGAAATCGGTTTCATGTTCGGTCAGTACAAAAAATTGGCTAACGAGTTCACCGGTATTCTGACTGGTAAAGGCCTGAACTGGGGCGGCAGCCTCATTCGTCCCGAAGCTACTGGTTATGGTGCTGTATACTTCGCCGCCAATATGCTCGAGACCAAAAACGAAACCCTCGAAGGCAAAACCTGCCTGGTTTCCGGTAGCGGTAACGTTGCTCAGTACACCATCGAAAAACTGCTGGATCTGGGTGGAAAACCTGTGACTTGCAGTGACAGTGGTGGATACATTTACGACGAAGCCGGCATCGATCGCGAAAAACTGGCCTTCATCATGGAACTGAAAAACGTCAAACGTGGACGCATCAGCGAATACGCCGACAAATTCAGCAGTGCCGTGTACACTCCAGTGAACCGCGACAGCGATCACAACCCCATTTGGGACCACAAAGCCGACTGTGCTTTCCCAAGTGCCACCCAGAACGAAGTGAACGCCGTTGATGCTGGTAACCTCCTGAAAAACGGCGTCTACGTCGTCAGTGAAGGCGCCAACATGCCGACCGTTCCTGAAGGTGTAAACCAGTTCATCGACGCCAAGATCCTTTATGGTCCTGGTAAAGCTGCCAATGCTGGTGGCGTTGCTGTTTCCGGCCTGGAAATGAGCCAGAACAGCATGCGTTACAACTGGACCCGCGAAGAAGTGGACCAGAAACTGCATGGCATCATGAAAAGCATCCACGACGCCAGTGTCGCCGCTGCCAACGAATTTGGTACTCCCGGCAACTACGTCAACGGTGCCAACATCGCCGGTTTTGTAAAAATCGCCGACACCATGCTGGACCAGGGTGTAGTCTAACCCACAGTCCACAGCGTTCATTCGCAAAAAAAGGGTCGCCTTACCAGGCGGCCCTTTTTCTATCTATCCCCAAACTCCCCCCAACCTTCCCATCTTGGGTCAATATACTTGGGGGTGTGACCTGACAAAAGGCAACCTGTGTCTGCAAGAATGGCGTAATCCACAGGAGCAACGCGACGAGGACATCGGCCATTCTTGCAGACACAGGTTGTCTTTTGTCACGTCCCCAAGTATATTGACTCTCGATGGGGGCGACCTGGCTTCGACATGGCTGGGGGACCGCTGACTGCATGCCGAGATTCCATCCATCTCGTTAATCGGTGGAAAAACCAATAAGTGACGAAAATAACTTCGCACTGGCAGCTTAGTTAAGCTGCCCGTCCCGGAATCGGGGGGTCACCGAACTGATTCCAAGGGGCGCCGTTTTTGGTGTCTAGTCCAGCGACAGGCTTCTGGTCAAAGGGCGAAATTTTTGTGAAGCTAGCCCGAAGGTAGGCGCGTGACCTGGCCTGCTCAGGGTTAAATTAACAGGGCACTAAGCATGTAGACGTTGCCGGGGTACCGGTTATGGACGCGGGTTCGATTCCCGCCGCCTCCACCAAGTCCTTAATATTTGAGCTTAACTTTTTTAACTAAATCTACAAACCCCACCCAAATAATAACCAACTCACCCTTTGGATTTTGAGTCCAAATATGTTTAACTCCCACTGACAAATGCAATCAACAAATTCCAGCCGAACGCTGAGGCCCGCAAAACGATGAGTCATTTTTGGCCAAACATATTGAACGCCCTGATCTTATACCTGGCTCTGTCTTTGTCTATTGTATTGATATTCAAACCATCACGCCGAAGCATTTCCAATTTCCTTCTTTCGGTAATCATGTTTACAATTGCCAGCAGTGAACTCCACCAATTGTTGACCCAGACCGGAGTTTATTCAAAATGGCCTTCTTTGCTGTTCATTTTTAATTTGCCGGAAGTGCTTTTTTCCCCGCTCTTGTTGATGTATTGTCAATCATTGTGCGCTCCGGATTTCAGACTTCGACGCTGGTATTTTTTGCATTTATTTCCGTTTATAGTCTTGTCTTTATATACAATTTTCACCTACCACATTCTATCGCCGGCAGACCAATTGCATTTGATTACCAGTGGTGAAATCAACAATGAAATCAATCTCAAGGTTATTCCAATAGCGGGAAGCATCATCGGCTTTGGTTATTTGATGGCAGCTCTTGTTGTTCTCATTCGCGCCGGAGGAAACCTGTCCGATACGTTTTCGAATTTGCATCACACCAGTTTGGCCTGGTTACGGTTTCTGGTTTTGGGTGCCTCTGTCCTATGGATGATGAATCTCGGATCTCATGTTGCGGCCATCAATCACAATCTTGGTTTGTATGGTATGATGGACATCGTTCGTGGATTCTATTTTTTCATTTTTATCAATTTAGCTATGGCTCGGGGGTTCAGGCAGCCTGAGGTGTTTCGGCAGACAAATAATCCAAAAACCAGGGTACTTTCCGGGAAGCATTCCAGTCCCGGTAAACTTGAGGAGGAACCAGTCTCAGAAGAAGTCATCGAACCGTTACTGGACGAGCTGAAAGTTTTCATGACGAATTCGCAACCCTACCTGAACCCCAATCTGACGATAGGACGCCTGGCCGGGGAGTTTGGTCATTCAACACGCCTGGTCCGAAAGGCCATCCAGTCTTCAGGAAATAATTTCTGTGATTTTGTAAATGAATACCGTATTGACCAATCAAAAATGCTTCTTAAGGCTTCGGATCTGAATCAACCCAGGATTCAGGATGTTATGATTGATTCCGGTTTCAATTCGAAATCTGTATTCAATACAGCCTTCAAAAAATATACCGGGATGACCCCAAGTACGTATCGTCTGGGCGGCAAATAGCACCCCGGACCGTTCCAAAACCTACATTTCCGAGATAGCAACGATTTAGAACAACTTTTAACAGATTGATTCCATTGAAGTTGAAAGAAATCAGAACCAGGGCAGGTTCGAATTCCTGCCAGGGGCATAACCAGGGATCTGTCCAAAACGTTAAGCTCCATGTTCACAGTGCCAGGCACTTTTTATCTTCTACAAGGAGCACGGAAATGATTCGTTTATTCAGACCCTTCGCAACTTTGGTTTTTATCATGACAGTTCTTTTGGCCAGTGTGCACGCTGCGGTGCAAACTCCGGATTTTGAAATCCGTGTTGCCCCGGAAGGTTTCATCATTCCCACCAAGGCCAAGGAGGTTGGCATCGGTTATATGGGAACCTCACCTTATTACGATATGGTCATGCAGACAATTTTCTTTATCAATAATGGGGAAGAAGATCTGAAATTAACTTCGGGGGGAATCGAGATTTTTCAGGGTGAGGAATTAATGCAAAGAGTAGAGATAGATCTGGCCGAGGTTGAACGAGCCCAGTCTTTCGCCCGAATGATTGACGGAATGGGGTTTGGCCTTGCTCTGGATGTTCAATATGCAGCATTTATTGTGACGGACGATAACCTTGGGTATGCAAGCGGCTTGACTATTGAGCCGACCACAGCAGCCTTGGTGGATGACTATTTTTTGACGATTCGCGGTTTGCCGGATTCCGTTCGGGTTTCAGCGACAGCCATGACCAGCAGTGGAGAGGAAGTCCATGCAGAGTTGACGGTACCGGTGCGAGATTACAAAACCCGCAATGATTACATTTTCCCCGTTGAGCCGGGAAATTGGCATGTTCTGGCTTTTCCGGGAATCAAGGGACATCATCGCTGGACAGCAGCGACCGAACATTCTATCGATATTACCATGGTCGATGAAAGAGGCAGTTGGGCTCGGGGGGAAACTGACGACTGGAATCAGGGATTGGTTCCTCAGTGGGAAGACTGGTATGCCTATGGGAAAAAAGTCCTGGCCGCAGCAGATGGAGTGGTGGTCAAAGTAGGAAAAGACAATAAATTTCCTCTGTCGGAATGGAATCGTCAAGCAGGCGAAAGTTTCCCGGAATATCAGGGCCGAATTGGTAAAAAACAGCAGGAATTACTTTTTGATCAGTCAAACGACCCGGCCAGTATTGCCGGAGGCAACCATGTTGTGATCGAGCACGCAAACGGTGAATTCTCTTTTTACGCACATTTGGCATACGGTGGGATTGAGGTGGCTGTTGGCGATTCCGTTAAGCAGGGACAGCACATTGCGGCGCTGGGCGGAACCGGAGAAATGCCTGCGGTTCATCTGCACTTCCAGGTATCAGACAGTCCTTCTTTATTGAGGTCTCGAACCTTGCCAGTTCAATTCACAAATATTGGGGTGAATTCTCCTTTTGGACATTTGTATCATCCGGAGCTTGTCTTCCAGCCTGGAATTTTTGTGGAAGTGGCGAATTAAACTATTGAGAGAATGGATTTAAATCTATTCTGGCCAGAGTCTTAAAACTATTCAGGACGGAATTGGCGGCATTTGGCAAGACAGGAATTCTGGTAAAAACCATCAGTTCCGTCCCGACTATTGACTTTTTCTGAAACTCACCCCAAAATCATACGTAACAGGTGGGCAATAATCAACAGGAAGCTAAACCTTCGCCCTCAATAAACACTTTAGTATTTAAGGAAAATAACCATGTCCAAAATCTTCCAATTCGGAGAAGAAGTTCCCGGCTTTAACATCCCTGTCCTGAACGAAAGAGAAATTCGCGCCGGATCCGGCCTGCTCTTTCTGATGATGTTCATCTCCATTCTGGTGGTCATCCTCAAGGGCGATTTTCTCATGCTCAAATATGCCGTGGTTCTGTTCTTGACCGACATTCTTATCAGGGTTCTGGTTAACCCCAGATTTTCCCCCTTCCTGATTATCGGCCGTCTGATTGTCAGAAATCAGGTACCGGAGTACGTAGGGGCAGCTCAGAAAAAATTTGCCTGGGTTATTGGGGCGGTGCTGGCAGTTATCATGCTGGTCTTTCAGGTCATCATTAATTCCTACAGCCCTATTACTGGCCTGATTTGCCTGATCTGCCTGATTTTTCTTTTCTTCGAAACCGCCTTCGGCATTTGCCTGGGTTGTAAATTCTACTCTCTTATTAAAAAAGAAAAAGCCCAGTACTGCCCCGGTGAAATCTGTGAAGTCAAAGACCGTCAGGAAATCCAGAAAACCTCAAAGATGCAATTGCTGGTTGTTCTGGCTTTTATCGGTTTTGCCTTTTTGACTACTGTTCTTTTTAACGATTTTTTCAGTGTAGAGCCTTATGATCTGTTTGGCTTAGATGCTCATGCAGAAACAGAAAATGTGGTG
>JAAEOA010000410.1 GCA_024223715.1 bacterium
AGAGCCGTCTATGGCCTGGGTTTCGATGATGGTCAAACTATCCAGGCTTTCAATGATCGTAAGCGTACAAGGGGTACAGAACTGGGGTCATTAACTTGACATAAACGGGAAAAGCGATAAACTCTGCGGCTATGGTAAACGAACGACCAGCCGAAATCACAAGTGAAGATTGGGAGAAAACTCCAGCGACCGTGCAGGAGTATATCGCCAAACAAGCCGCGGAATTACAAGATGCCCAAGAACGACTGGGGCAAAATTCACAAAACTCCTCACGTCCTCCCTCAAGTGATACCCCCGCCCAAAAGGAACAGAAAACCGAAAAGAAAAAGAAGCCAAACAAACGCAAACCGGGCGGGCAACCAGGCCATCCTGGACACAAACGAGAGTTGAAGCCGATAGAAGAAGTGGATGAAGTGGTTCCGGTCAAGCCAGAAAAATGCGGACATTGTGGTGAAGGGTTAACAGGAGAGGATGCCGACCCACATCGGCATCAAGTGACGGAAATACCACCGATAAAACCGACAGTGACAGAATACCAGGTTCATACCTTGTGCTGTGAAGAGTGTGGGGGTAAAACACGGGCTGAATTGCCGCCAGGAGTGCCCAGTCGGGCATTTGGGCCACGCTTGCAAAGTATCGTAAGTATGGCCAGTGGGGTCTATCGAATGAGCCGGCGACAGGTAGAACAGATGATGGACGACTTTTTCAAAGTAAAGTTATCCTTGGGAACAGTGCAGAACCTGGAAAAAGATACGACTTCAGCCCTGGTAGAACCGGTCGAAGAAGCCAAAGCGTATGTGAAAGAGCAAAACCGGGCCAATATAGATGAAACGAGTTGGAAACAAGGGTCGGATAAAGGCTGGTTATGGGTGATGGCGACCCAATGGGTGGTGGTCTTTGTGATCCGGCTCAGTCGAGGGAGCAAGGTAGCCAAAGAACTATTGGGGGAACAATTCAAAGGCGTGGTCAATTCAGATCGATATTCGGCCTACAATTGGTTGCCCGTGACCCTACGACAACTGTGTTGGCTCATCTAATCCGAAATTTTCAAGCTTTTGTTGATTACGGAGGGTCATCGGCCCAAATTGGGGCAGGCTTACTAAGCAAAACGGAATTGATGTTTGCCTGGTGGTACAAATTGAAAGACGGTGAGATCAGCCGGACTGAATTTCAAAAAGAAATGAAAACGATCCGACCAGAAATAGTTAATCTGTTAAAGGAAGGGGCGGCTGGTGGGCATAAAAAGATGGCCGGTAGCTGCGCCCACATTCTCAAGTTTGAGCCAGCTTTATGGACCTTTATTAAGGTAGAGGATATTGAGCCGACCAATAATGAAGCCGAGCGAGAAATCCGCAGTGGGGTTATTTGGCGCAA
>JAAEOA010000411.1 GCA_024223715.1 bacterium
AAAAATAGCTGCGGAAAATAGCTGCGGGCCAACGTTGCAGTAAACTGGATATCTTTCAATATTACCTGCTTCTTCATTTCCCTCCCCTTTCTAAGGAAAAAGAACTGAAGACCCAAATTATTTTTCCATTTTCAAAAGTTGGATACATAACAAAATTTTGCTCAAATGGGTTTAATACAAAAACGCTTTGATTGGCATTTTGGTAACGTTCATTGATCTGTTCCCATACATCTTCATTTTCCAAATCACTATACGACGAGCCACCGCCACCACCTACAATATCCATACCATCATCCGGATCCCCTTCCCCACCATTATGCATCTGCGGACCAGCAGCATAAACATTAGCCCCACCAAAAACCCCCCCCACAAATAAAATCATCAGCGCCACAAACAGCACTTTAATAACGTTTTTTTTACGCAAGTTCATCATAACAATCTCCAGGATATTTTGAGCAAAAGAAAATGCCGATTATAGTTCGAGCAAAACCGACGGGGAAGCCATGTCTGTACCTGATTGTTTATTTGGGCTTCTTAGGCGAATACCGGAGCATTTTATTCTTTTTTAGTGGAATTTGTCAATTGAAATCGAATTTTTTTATGAGAACGGTTTTCTCTATTAGGGCATTGGTCTTCAAAATTTCACGAAACAAAGAGCCGATAGTTCAGTTTTTCAATAACATTCACCGAAGTTTTGCCATTTGAAAGCAACTGTAAGGACTTAGGGTTTAGGCAAAAATGTTGCCCCCGCAACCATTTTTTGCGACTAAACACAACAGTTTGGTCAAGAAAAATAGTTGCGGGGGCAACGTTCTGAAAAACACACATACACATCTATCCCCCCTTAACCCCAACCCCTTCCAAAACAACCCCCCTGCCAAAATGCCCCACCGATTCCCTTAATTCCACCTCTACGATCTGTAAATAGTCCCAATTCAAACCATCCAACTGCGAAGCCACCACTTTTGCATCATGCAACATCTCCAATTGGGGCGGCCCACCGGAATGTCTGCCAAACTGCCCTTTTTCAAATGAACAAAAAACCACCGTTCCGTTTGGGTTCAGAGACTCCACAACCCGGCGGTGAACATCACCCATTACATCTGGCGGCATGTGGACAAAACACAAGACCACAAAGTCCCAGTTTTCTGAGTCCCAATTTCCAGTAATCAGATCATCCAATCGATATTCAATTTCCACACTGTTGCCAGCAGCCAACTCCATCGCCTTGCGTTGTCCCACAAAACTGTTATCCACAGCCACTACATCATGCCCCAATCCAGCTGCAAAGACGATATTCCGACCTTCGCCTTCAGCCAGAAACAATCCGCGACCCTTTTGCAATTTGGGCAACTCACGAGCCACCAGATAATTAGGCTCCCGACCATAAAAAAATCGTTCTTCGTCGTACCGATTATCCCAGTTGTTTTCGTGTTTTTTTGTCATCATTTCCCCGGCTATTTCCGTTAAACCCACTAATTTAATGGAAGAAACAATAGCAAATATTCTGGAATTCCGCACATTGGGGTGTTACCGTCCAAACGTTAGTCTAACAACTTGCAGAATTTTCCTATAAGGAGATCAGAACAATGATCAACAAAATCGGAATCGTTGGTGGTGGAAACATCGGCGGCGTGTGCGTTTCGGAAATCGTGAATCGCGGTTTGGCTCGTGAGGTTGCCCTTGTCGATATCAAGGAACCTGATTTTGCTGCTGGCAAGTGCCTCGACATTGCCGAAGCAACTCCCGTTTACAACCGCGACGTGCGGGTCATTGGCAGCAAGAGCTACGAAGTTCTTGAAGGCGCCGACTTTGTGATCAACACCGCTGGTGTGCCCCGGGCCATGCGCCCCGATGGCACCTTCCCCAGCCGTGAAGAGCTGTTGGCCATCAACCTGAAAATCACCGACTTTGTGGCTGCTGGTATCAAAAAATATGCACCAAACGCATTTGTGATCTCCATTGCCAACCCTCTCGATGCCATCGTTTACCGTCTTTTCAAAAAAACAGGCATTAAACCCCACAAAATCATGGGTATGGCTGGTGTGCTCGATAGCGCTCGCTATAAGTACTTTGTGGCCCAGGAAGCTGGCGTTTCTGTGGAAAACATTGAAGCTGTGGTTTTGGGTGGACATGGCGATACCATGGTTCCCATTCGCAGTGCCTGCCGTGTTTACGGTCTGCCTGTGGAGCAGTTTGTCAACAAATCCAAACTGGCCAAAATTGAGAAACGCACCCGTGGCGCTGGTGGCGAAGTTGTAAAACTGCTCGGTAGTGGATCTGCTTTTGTCAGCCCGGCTGTCAGTGCACTGGAAATGATCGAAGCTATTGCTTTCGATAAGAAAAAAATTGTTCCCGTGGCTGCTTACCTGCAGGGTGAATACAGCGTCAAAAAACTCTTTGTTGGCG
>JAAEOA010000412.1 GCA_024223715.1 bacterium
ACAGGGGAATACGCTATGATTAAAAAAATCAAGCATATTGGTGTTGCCGTTGATGACTTGCAGACAGCCAGAGATTTCTTCCAGGAAACCTTTGAACTATCCACTTCAGATCAGGAGAATTTCGGTGAACTTCTTTTCTCTTTTATCCCCATGGAAGGAACGAATCTGGAACTTCTTCAATCCACTGAAGCGGATGGTCAGATTGCTAAGTTTATCCAAAAAAGAGGGCAGGGGATCCACCACATTGCCTTGGAGGTAGACAACATCCAGGGCGAGCTGAACCGCTTAAAGGCCAAGGGCTTGAAACTCATTAATGAGAAACCGTATCGCAATGCCCATCAGGAACTGGTGGCATTTATACACCCTAAAAGTACATTCGGGGTGCTGTTTGAGTTGATCCAGACGGACTAAAAGGGTTGAATAGACAATTATAAATCGTATGGTTCTCTTTATGATATCCACGCTTGAAATTCAGGCCATATAAAAATGAAGGATTAGCACCATGCCACCTAAAAAGACCTGGGAAAAAGAGCTTGAAAAGCTTCAGGCCAGAGAAAAGGAAGCCCAACTGGGCGGCGGAGAAGAGCGTTTGCAAAAGCTAAGGGAAAAGGGCATTTTAACTGCCCGCGAACGCATCGACTATATTCTGGATGCGGGTAGCTTTGTGGAACTCAATATGCTGGCCGAACACCAGTGCCGCGATTTCGGAATGGAAAAGAAGAAATTTGCGGGTGATGGCGTCGTCACCGGCTACGGGACGATTTCGGGCCGCAAAGTCTTCATTTACTCAGAGGACGCTACCGTTTTGGGAGGGTCGACCGGTAAGACTCATGGTGCCAAAATCCACTATATTCTCAAGCTGGCCCGGGAGAATATGGTGCCGGTTATTTGTCTGAATGCATCGGCCGGGGCCCGCATCCAGGAAGGCATGGACAATGTCTATGGCATTACGGGCATGTTCTACCAGAATTCACTTAACTCCGGGATTGTCCCCCAAATTGCAGCAATTATGGGTGCCTGCACCGGAGGTGCGGCCTATTCGGCGGCGTTATGTGACTTCATCGTTCAGGTGGAAAAAACATCACATGTCTTTATCACCGGACCGGCGGTTATTAAGGAAGTTACCGGAGAGGAGGTTTCATTTGAGGAATTGGGGGGCGCCAAGGTTCACAGCACTAAGTCCGGTGTCGTTCATCTGGCAGCCAAGGATGACCAGCACTGTCTGGACCTGATCAAAGGCCTGCTGGATTTTCTTCCTCAAAATAACCGGGAAAAACCGGCACGCAAACCCTGTACAGATCCTGTTGAAAGGGAAGTTCCGGAGCTCATTGACATGGTTCCCATCCAAATGTCCAAGACGTATGATATGAAGCAGGTCATCCGTACGATTGTGGATGAGGGTGATTTTTTCGAAATTCATGCGGCCTTCGCCATGAATATGGTGGTGGGCTTTGCACGAATGGGTGGTCAGGTGGTCGGCCTGGTTGCCAACAATCCTCGTTTTATGGGCGGCTGCCTGGATATCAATTCTTCCGACAAAGCCGCCCGTTTCATTCGGGCCTGCGATGCGTTCAATGTTCCCATTATATCTCTGGTAGACGTACCCGGATTTCTGCCTGGTCTAGATCA
>JAAEOA010000413.1 GCA_024223715.1 bacterium
CCGAAGTACATAAGACCACATGAAGTTTCTTTACTTCCTCACGGGGCACCAGCAAAGGACTGGCTTCCTCACCGGACTTCTGAGCCAGACTTCCCAATACCTCTGCAAATTTACCGGCATAGGGGCGAAAATTTTCCATATTTGCCTGGGCGCCTCGCAATCTTGAGGTTGCCACCATATTCATGGCCTTGGTGATCTGCTTTGTCTTCTTAACCGCAGCAATTTTGTTCTGGACATCTTTTAGACTTGCCATATGAACCTCAGGCTATTTGTTAGTGGTTACTGGTTATTCGAAGGACATCCGAACTATTAACTAATAACTTTTAACTTATAACAAATAACTATTTGATCGTATCCTTAAACTCTTCACCGTAATCCTTCATGGCTTCGGCCATTACCTTGTCCAGATCGTCTGAAATTTCTTCCTTTTCCTTCAGTTCAGAAAAAATTTGCGGATACCTGTCTTCGACGAATGCGTAAAGCCCTGCCTCGTATTTTTCCAGGACGTCAACCGGATACTCATCGAGATGACCCTTTGTACCTGCGTATAGGATCGTGACCTGTTTTTCCATGGACAGCGGCTGAAATTGCGGTTGTTTGAGGATTTCAACCAGCCTTGCCCCGCGGGTCAACTGCCTCTGGGTAGCCGCATCCAGGTCACTGCCAAAGGCCGCGAATGCTTCCAGTTCGCGAAACTGCGCCAGATCCAGGCGCAAGGTGCCCGCCACCTGTTTCATGGCTTTCACCTGGGCCGCACCGCCGACCCTGGAAACCGAGAGCCCGACATTGATAGAAGGCCTGACACCGGCGAAAAACAGGGAGGGTTCCAGATAAATCTGGCCATCTGTAATGGAAATAACATTGGTCGGGATAAAGGCGGAAACATCACCGGCCTGGGTTTCGATGATGGGAAGCGCTGTCAGGGACCCTGCCCCAAGCTCGTCATTCATCTTTGCCGCCCGCTCAAGCAGACGGGAATGGTTATAGAAAATATCGCCGGGGTAGGCTTCACGTCCTGGGGGGCGCCTCAGCAGAAGAGAGACTTGCCGGTAAGCGGCTGCCTGCTTTGAAAGATCGTCATAGACAATCAGCGCGTGCTGGCCTTTATGGCGGAAGTACTCTCCCATGGC
>JAAEOA010000414.1 GCA_024223715.1 bacterium
AGTTGTGCCCAGAAGAATGTCGCTGGTTCAATTTGTGGCCTTAGATTTGATTAAACACTGGAGATTTATGTGTTTTAGGTTGAAGATTGCTGGGTACTTTTGATAAAAAACACCCAGCGACATTCTCTTAGGCACAACCCACAGCGTGCGGATTTCCCGCACTAGGCGTTCCTGTGCGCTTCGCACCAAGATTTATGGGGTTATCATGCTGGAGCCACTTTCGACTAGGCACTATTGCGCCGGACCGACTGCGTATTCGCCTAAACTCAAAACCCAGAAATCCGAAACTTTCCCCTTGGCTGAGGCAAACCACATGTGTCTTCTCTTCATTAACAACTACTTGGATCTTGGCCAATTCTTCGCGCAATCTTCTTTGTTTGGCCCCTTGAAACCACCGATGGCGAGGGTGAGAATCCACCAATATCACTATGTCATCGGCGAAACGAGCATACTCGACTCCCGCCCAACGACTGTAACGCATGGCTTCCTTCGCCCGTTCCAGCATCTTGCCTGCCTCGTTCAGGTAAGCCTCACGGAGTGGGTTGTGCCCAAAAGATCCATGATGACTTTTTTTACAAGTGTGATAAAGTTCGGAATGCCGATGGGTAAAGTCCCTGGAGCGGCGGTATCTCGATATTGAAGTCCAGTCCTTTCAACCGGCCTTGATGAGCGATTGCTGGGGCTCATTTCCTTATTGCGATCTCACCCGTCGACTGTGGAAGGTCTATGAAGAAAATAAAATTTTGGAAGACTCTACTGATTTTCACGACTATTGGAGTTGTCCTGTCTGTCATTTTTGGAATCAAGGCAGCCTATTTTGATGAAACTCAGACACCCGCCCAGTTATTATTGAGGGAGGCCACCCTGGGAAGTGCTACACCCGCCAAGCTTTTTATGGAGGAGGCGATCCCGGGCAGTGTTTTTTCATTCTTTGTCTCCCTGATATTGGCATCGTCACTTAAATTGATCAACTTTTTCTCAAGGTTAGGAAAGGGGAAGAAAGATGTCCCCTCTGACACTCCATCCCCAGGGATCGTGCGGAAGCTGGCACCCGGCTGTGCGGCAATACCGTTGGGGGCATTAATCGGGGCCCTGTTCGGAGTATTATTAGTAGGTTTGGCCAGTTTCGGTGGACAAACCAATGACCAAGATATGGTTGTTGGTGGTGTTGCAGGGGGCCTAATCGGTACATTGGGAGGTTTTTTCTTTGGCATGATTGCTTTGGCGGGCTTTAACGTTTTCAAAAAGTTGTTTTCCGGTAGAAAATGAGAGACCCCAGGTGACGAGTGATTGTTTTGGAGTGGGATTATAATTTAATGTCAGCTAACTCCTAAATGGACTCCCTATCCCTATCATTTATTCCACCCGAGCCCCAAGCGACATAATAGGGGCAATTTCTATAAGCAATTCCTCAAAGAGAAAAGTTGCCTCTTCCGTCACAGGCGGGAAGTCAAGTTATCATACCGTTTCGCAAACAAACGTCAGTTCTGGGCTTACTGTGGTCTAGGTATTGTGATGCGCAGTTCGTCAGATTGGATTCGCACTCAGAATGGGGAATGGATAAAGACGTCAATCCAGAAAACCAGAGGCCTGAACCGCAACTTCAACTGTTCCTTGAAGCACGTCTTCAAGGGTGCGGCGACGACGACAATTTGTCGCGCCAACAAGGACGATCCTTTGTATCGGCACTATCAGGATTTACTCGATGGTTGCACAAAACCCAACCTGGCGAAGCTGACCATCTCGCGTCAGATAGCCTCAATCGTTCTTTCGGTGTGGCGATCTCAGGAGGTTCACGACCCGAAGAAACTGATCCCGAAAACATAGTATGTCTCTAGGTTGAGCAACCGATTGGTGAACAAGTCAAACACCGTTGGCAAAGTTCCTGGAAACAAAATGGTTACAGGGGAGTGCATTCATGGATTTACTGGTCCCGGCTAACCATGCCTGAGTCCCCCCCGAATAGGCTATGCCCCCTTGGAGAGCCGAACGGAGCCATGGCCCATCGAGTCCCCTATAGAAGGATGGTTCCCTCAGAAAAACGGACGCTGTCTGCCAGACCGGAAGCACTCAGCGTGCTGGACAGGTATGTCTTGACTGCCTGCCCCATAGAAGTAAATTCAAACACATAGTTGCCTCTTTTTTGCCCGAATTCTCACACCATTGTACATGGCCCCGCTGTTTCGATCCCCGCCTTCCGGTCTAGATTTCACAAAATGACAGGCAAGTACAGTCTGGTTTTTCGAATAGAGTAATTGGCAGCCACACCCATTTTCAGTAATGTCAACACATCCGTTAACGGCTTCCCGCCTGAGGGCGAGCATTCTCCAGCATTCTAAGATACTGATTGCCCATTTTCACCACGGAATTATGCTGGTTTCCTTCTGCAATCTCAAGGGCCTGTTTGCAAGCGGTCATGGCTTCGTCTACTTTTCCCTGAGCCCCGAGCACTTGGCTCAGGGTCAACATCAGATCTGCATCGGATTTCATTTTTTTTTCTGACAGTTCTGCCATCAGTGCGGCCGCTTCGGCAAGCCTTTTTCTTTCCGGGTCGATACTGTTCAAAAGCAATTTCACCAAATTGTTCACCGCCTGCGGATCTTCATGTGCCAGACGCAGCCCGTCGCGCAAAACTACTTCAGCTTCTTCGACTTGCCCTTGACCATACAAGAGCACCGACTTGGCCTTGCGCAAAGCACTCGACTTGGGGTGGCTTTCCAGCATGGAGTCCAAAAAAGGCAGAAGTTCAGCCGAACGTCCAGCTCTGGCATGAGCCTGCCGGAGAGCCTCGGCACAGCCCCGCAAATCAGGCTCCAATGTAGTGGCAACCAGCAACGAAGTAATGGCCGAATCTGGCTTATCACTCACCAACAAAAGACGGCCACACAACATGTGGGCTATGGCATTTTCGGGATCAGCTGCAAGAAGAATATGAAGATCATCAAGGGCCTGTTGGTTTTGCCCGAGCTGCCCACGACATTCGGCCAACATCATTCTCAGGTCTGGTGAGTTTGGATGAAGTTTCACCCCATGGGCGAAGGCCGCAACCGCACCTTCGAGATCACCATTGGCCCGTCTCATCACACCAAGGTAGCGGAATCCTGGTACGAAATCGGGATTCTGTTGCAAGAGGTCCTCCAACTTGGTGATTTCTTCTGGGCCGCGCTGCTCGGGTGGCTTGCCGAACACCACACGGTTCACCTCATCCATCACTTGCATCATGCTCCGAGGGTCAGCTCCCTTACCCGCATCTGGAGCCCCCTTCGGACTTGAAACCGTGTACCCAAGTGACCGTAGACGCAACATTTCATCGGCATCCAATTGCTTGGACGGCATAGGAGCAGCCGAAGAATCAAGTTCTTCTCCGAAATGACCGGCCAATTTTTCATGTAACTCAGAGGCACGTTCCAACTGTTTTTTGTAAAGGTCGTTTTGCTCGTCAGGGTCATCTGCGAGATCATACATTTCGGGATTGACCATACACGTATTTGGTGTTGTCGTCGTACACCGAGTACAGGGCTGCCCAGCCGTGCTCCATCTTTCCTTCGTAAGTCTCTGCGAAGTACACACGTGGCTCTTCCCCCACTTGCTGGAGATCAACACCGCTCATGCCCGATGGTGGATCGAGGCCCAAAAGAGCAAGGACGGTGGGCATCACATCAACCTGTGATACGCGATCTGACCGTTCAATGCCACCCCCCAATTTCTGGCCACACCGAATGACAAACGGAACATGCATTGTTCCTTCATAGAGCAAATAGCCATGGGTCGGTTCACCTTTTTCACGGAGAGATTCGCCGTGATCGCCGACCACCACCACGATGGTGTTCTCTTCGTAACCCAAATGAGCCAAGCCGGCCAGAAGCCGGCCCATTTCAGCATCAAGGTAGGCGATTTCGGCATCATAGGGATGCCCGGAATATTTTTCCACGTAAGGGCTCGGCGCCATGTATGGAGAATGGGGATCGAAGTAGTGCACCCAGAGCATAAAATTCTGATCGGACCGTTCGTTCAGCCAATCCAGAGCCAGGTCCGTCACCTGGGTGGCATTGCGCTCAGAAAAACCCAAAGGATCAATTTTATCAGCTGGCTCGAAGTCGTCGTCGTAGCTTTCAAATCCTTGAGCCAAGCCGAATTGCTCGCTGAGCACAAAGGAGGCAAGCACCGCGCCGGTTTCATATCCGGCACCTTGTAGGATTTCAGCCATAGTCACATGCCGGCCATTAAGCTTGAAATAGCCGTTGGACCTCACACCGTGTTCACGAGGATAGAGACCTGTTAGGATGGATGCATGCGATGGCATGGTCACTGGGGTCACGGCTGTCGTTCGCGAAAAAAGCACACCCTCATCAGCCAGCCGATCAAGAGTGGGTGTGGCAATTTTCTTATGGCCATAACATCCAAATCGGTCGGCCCGCGTGGTGTCCAAAGTAATGAGCAGTACGTTGGATCCGGCCAGGGACCCAAACTCGGAAAGGCCACCTTCGCTCATTTGCGGTCGGGTTGGTGAAGAGTCCGATTTGTTTTGAAAAAGATACCAAAGGCCAGCAACCAGAATGAATCCAGCCATGAGCAAGAACCAGGGACGGCGGACCGAAAAAGACATATTAGGGTAATCCTCCAGCAGTTTTTTGATCTGACCCTGGTAAGAAACAACCGGGTGTTGCGAGAACATGAGACCTCAATTTACTTCACGGCCAATACAACTTCAATTCATTCTTTCACATTAACCATTGGTGTCTCACGGTTTAAACTATCCGATGCATTTGCCGCTCATTTGTTCAGAGCCGTCACCGATCACAGCCATTTTTCCGAACAACGGGGGATCACAATTCATTAAACGACTATTAACCAGAAACCCGCCAAAAACCCACAAAAATTCCCACCAAAAAAATGAGCTCCTCGTGTGGGACGATAATGGGAACAATATTCTGAGAGAAATTGATTTCAGAAATTGCCTCTATTATGTCGATTGGGACTCGGATGGAATAAATGATAGGGACACTGTGATCGGCTCGAGTAACCGCCAGTTATTGAACCAGCCACCCACACCAGGGTATCAATTGTCTTTCTGGGTCATTTTCCTTACGCTTGGTAACCGAAAATCGAGTACAAAATCCGAAAATTACTCTTCTTAAATAATGGGCGTCATGCATGAAGGATTGTTTTCTGGCAATAAAACAATTCCCACCTCCATGGATCTTCTTTACAATAATTTGGGGATAAGTCTGGAAAGTTGTGAGATCGTAGACAAGTGGTTCTTCATTCAACCTCGGAGTTATCAATGCCCAAACCGCACCTGATCTTCATAAACTCCATGCGTGGTTATGCAGGTGCCGAGGTCTGGTTTCTCGAAACAGCAGCCGCTTTGAAGAGCCGAGGCCATAAAGTCAGTATCATTGCCCAACCGGATTCGGAACTGTTCGAACGCAGCCGGGAAAAAGAACTCACCACCCATGGCGTGGCCATCAGATTCGATGCAGCCCCTTGGACTCTAATAAAATTGCACCGCATTTTCGTTCAGCAAAAGGCGACCTGCGTTCTTGCCAACTTGACCAAAGATTTAAAAGCAGCGGCAACAGCGGGATGGCTGGCCAAAGTGCCTCTCATTCTTGGCAGTCGAGAAAGTGATTTTCCCCTCAAAAACAAATTTTATTATCGCTGGTATTTTAATCGTCTTGCCACGGGGCTGTTGGTTAATTCCCGGGCGACAATGGATACGGTACTGCAGTCAGCTCAATGGTTAAAAGAAGAAAATATCCATTTACTCTACAAAGGAATTGATCTGAAGAAATTTTCTCCTTCACAACATCAGTCCCCTTCTGCAAAACCTAGCTCCCACGCAGTCAGATCATTCGGTTTCGCCGGTCAGCTAATTGAACGCAAAGGCCTGCTCTCTCTAATGGAAGCCTGGACTGCCGTGGAAGAGTCCGGGGCAGAAGAATCACCAATTTTGAAAATTATTGGCACAGGCCCCCTGGAGCCCATCCTGGAAAAGTGGCGGGAAAACTGCCGTTATCCTGACAATATAAAGCTTCTGGGGCACTGTGAAAACATGGCCGGATTTTATCGAAACATTGATGTCTTGTTAATGCCTTCGGAAGCCGAAGGATTTGGCTTGGTAGCTGCTGAGGCCATGGCGTGCCAAGTTCCAGTCATTGCCAGCAATAGCAGCAGTCTTCCTGAAATTGTATTGCCCCACCAAAATGGCTGGCTGGTTGAGTCACAAAACCATGAACAACTTACTCAGGCCATCCTGCATTCCCTGGAAAATCCATCTGAGGTGCAACGCTTCGGGCAGGCCGCACGGTTGCACATTCAAAAGAATTTTGATAAAAATGATACTCTTGACCGGTTGGAAGTACTGACCGGTTTAAAACCTTCGAAAGGTTAATCATGCAATCGCTCAGGGTAGCCGCACTTCAGAACAATCCAGAATTTGGAAAAATCAGAGAGAATTTGCACGACCTTATTGGTTTGTTGCCACCCGAAATCGATCTGGCGGTTCTGCCTGAATTGTGTGCCACTGGCTACCAGTTCCTCAATCGCGAAGAAGTTGAACAGTACGCTGAGCCCGCTGCCCCCGACCAGGATCCAGGGCCCATCACCCAGCGTCTTACTCAAGTTGCGGAAGCCAGCGGTACCACTTTAGTTTTTGGACTCGCCGAAAAAAACGGCGATAAGGTTTTTAACAGTTCTGTTCTGGTTCGTCCCGACGGTACGCGCGATATCTACCGAAAAATGCATCTCTTTCTGGATGAAAAGAAGTTGTTCGACCCCGGCGATCTGGGTTTCAAAACATTCCAGGCCTGTGGTATTAAACTGGGTATGATGGTTTGCTTCGATTGGATTTTCCCCGAATCTGCACGAACTTTGGCATTAAACGGGGCCCAGTTAATTGCCCATCCCTCTAACCTGGTTTTGCCCTGGTGCCCCGAGGCTATGATAACCCGGAGTTTGGAAAACCGGGTTTTTACTGTAACGGCCAATCGTATTGGCAGGGAAATGCGGAATGGCAGCCCTTTGGAGTTTATTGGTCTCAGTCAAATAGTTTCGCCCCGGGGAGAGCGGCTCGATCAATTGAAGCAGCAGGAAACAGGAGCAGCCCGGGCCACAATCAACCTTGTTGAAACAGATAAAAAAATTACGGCGAACAACGATTTATTCGCTGATCGCCGTCCCGAATTTTATCGATAATCCTGGTTATTTACTGAGGTCCATTCCCTTGGGTATGACCACCACTCCCTCAGCGGAAACTCTAAAGAGCTGGGAATCTTTTTCATGGTCGAAACCAATTTCCATTCCCTCAGGAATGATGACATCTTTATCGATAATGCAGCGATTCAAACGGGCGTTTCGGCCAATAACAACATCGTCCATAACAATGCTGTCAGTAAGGTGACAATGGGAATTGACCCGTACTCCACGACCTATAACGCAACGCTCCACTTTTCCACCCGAAACAATGGACCCACTGCCAACAATGCTGTCTTCAACAATGCCCGGCAAAGTTCCATCTTCGGTATACCCGTGAACTGATTTGCAGGGAGGAAGCGGTGGTTGCCAGGCACGGAAGCGCCATTTCGGATCATAGAGATCGCATCGGGGTTGACGGCTGACCAATTCCATTGTGGTTTCAAAGTAACTGTCCAAAGTCCCAATGTCCCGCCAGTAACAACTTTCCAGAGTATTTTCGTCACGGAAGGGGTAGGCATAGACACTTTCTTTTTCCACCAGGGCAGGAATGATGTCTTTGCCAAAATCGTTGCGGCTGTTCGGTTGCCGGGCATCGACACTCAACTCATGAACCAGGCTATCAGTATCGAAAACATAAACGCCCATATTAACCAGACAATGGTCAGGGTCCCCGGGAATGGTTTTAGGGTTGGTGGGTTTTTCTTCAAACCCAACCACTTTCCAGTTTTCATCCACCTCCAAAATGCCAAATTCATCAGCACCTTTTTTAGGAACCACAGCACAACTGAGACTCATGCTGCCCGGGTGTTCACTGTGAAAGCTGAGAAGTTTTCCATAATCCATTTTGTAAATATGATCGCCCGACAATAATAAAACATGTTCTGGTTTTCGGTTTTCCAAAAGATAAATGTTTTGATAAACCGCATCGGCAGTTCCTTCATACCATTTCTGGCCGATACGGTGCTGAGGTGGAATTCGATAGCAGAATTCACCGGCTTCGTAACTAAAGACATTCCATCCCCGCTGTAAATGTTTATCCAAACTGTAACTTTTGTATTGAGTTAATACATAGATGTGGCGCAGACCACTGTTAATGCAATTGGAGAGGGTGAAATCAATAATTCGGTAAGCCCCACCAAAAGGAACCGCAGGTTTGGATCGGTCTTTAGTGAGGGGGTAAAGGCGCTCACCCTGACCACCGGCCAAAACGAGAGTCAGGGTATTACGCACAAGTTCAAGGGTTCCCAAAGTCATCCTCCACAGGGTGGTTTGCCCCCGGGAAGCTTCGCTTCAGTAACCCGTGCAGCTCTAAATATGAGCTGACATCTTTTCAGCGAGAACTCGATTGACGGTATCAATGAGTTCAGTCACATCGGATGATTTGGTCACATAGGCATCGGCCGCCCAGGTCAGATAGTTGTCCCGGTAGCTCGAAAAAGCCGTGTTCAGAATCACAGGAAGATTGTTATCCCGCTCGAGGATTCTTTGCAAGGCTTCGATACCGTCCATGCCAGCCATGCGAATGTCAAGAAGAACAAGGTCGGGCTTCATGGTTTCCACGTATTCCAAGCCCTGAGTGGCACAATCGGCGGTCATGGTTTCATAACCAGCCCGGCGCAACTCTGTCTCGTAAAGGAGCCTCAAATGAGGTTCGTCGTCGACAATCAAAATTCTCTTCATGGTATTGCCCTTCGTTTCATACCCTACGTCGGTGGACCCACTGCCAACATGAGGATTTCTTTACCTCTGACAGCTTACCTAAATTCAGGATTTATGGCAACCTGAAATTTGGGCATTCAAGGTCCAATTTTCCTTTTACCAGTTTTAACTTTTGGGAAGAGGCAAAATAAAGAAAAATTCGGCCCCGCCTTCTTCCCTGTTTTCTGCGCCGATAACTCCACCGTGGGATTTGATAATTTGAGCACAAATCGTCAATCCCAGCCCTGACCCAATGGTCTTGGTGGAGAAAAACGGTGAGAATAGTTTTTCCCGAGTATCTTCAGCAAATCCCGGTCCACAATCAAAAAATGAGACCCGAATGCCACCTTCAAGAACCTGGCTTCGAACCTCCAGGCAACCACCACCGGGCATAGCCTGGATGGCGTTGATCAGGAAATTCTGCATTACCTGCTGAATTTCCATGGGGTTGGCGTTCAAAGCGAGAGTTCCAGCATGCAGATCCAAGTCCAGTTTGATCTGCTTTTCGGAAAGTTCCACCTGATAGTTATGAGTCACTTCAAAAATGAGTTCGTCCAGCAGAACAGACTGGCGTCTTTGTTTGCGGGGGCGGATAAAATCCAGCAGGTCATGGATGATTCTTTCCATACGGCCCACTTCAGAAGAAATGATCTTGGCAAATTCCAGATTGGGGTCGTCGTCTTTCAAACCACGAACCAAAGTGCGGGCAAAACCTCCAATAGCCACCAAAGGGTTGCGCAATTCGTGAGCCACAATGGCAGAGGTTTCTCCCATGACGCTAAGCCTCTCCATGCGAAGCAGGGTATTTTGATCTTCTTTTTGCCGCTCATGGGCCTTTCGTAAATCTATTAGGCGCTTTTCCAGTTCATGATACAAACGGTTATTTTCGATTGCCCCCGCGCTTTGATTGGCAAACAGGAACAGAAACTCAAGATCCAAGCCACCAATGGGCGAGCCAGTAATGGCATTGTCGGCTACAATGACTCCCAAAGGACCTCGGCGAGTCATCAGGGGTGCCAAAGCAAACTCATTTGTGCCCAGCCAATGCCTCAGCTCTTGAACACCCTCGCGTTTAACCTCAGATGTAATGTGAAGGACTTCCCTATTTACCATGGATTTAATGAGAAGATTATCTCGATCGTCCAAAGACACTGTCATATTTTGAACGATGGCATTAACTGCTGCATCGGTGGTTTTTATTGAACGGTCGTAACTGGTCATCATCTCGAAAATATCAACTTCTGCCTGATCCACTTCGCCCCAAATTCGGGAGGCTTCTTCGGCATTACTGGGCCCGATGGCCAGCTCTCCTTTTAATTCCAGTGTCCCTTCATTGATAAGAAGCAGAAAAGCCCGGTTAAAACCAAGGCCCTGACCTGAAGTGATGCATATCAAAACGGCCTGAAGAATTTGATCGAGGGTTAAATGGGCACCATACAGAGCTTCACTGACCTGGTTAAGCAAAGAAAGCTTAGCCAGACGCATCATTCTTTTTTCATCGGCAACTTGCCGTGATTCAATGTCGGTGAGCATTAGCACACCATGGATTTTATCTTCATCGTTGAGTTCTGAACCGGATTTTGATGTATTGCCTGAAATATTATCCGAGCCATTTTCTGGACTATTCTCCGCAATATAATCCGGAATATAATCCGCATTATCCTCCGGAATATCCTCCGGGCTATCCTCTGGAATATCCTCTGGTATATCCTCTGGAATATCCTCTGGAATATTTAGCGGGTCGAATTCAAAAGGCAAATACCTGGCCTCAACAGCCTTCACCCCACCCTGACTGTGGCGAATTTCAAGAGTTCTGTTTTCCGTGGAACCACTGTGCCAGGCGGCACGGCATTCGCTAAAACTTTCTGGCCGCAGAAAATACTGCTGAAGTTCCTGACCGACAATATCGGCTCGGGCCACTCCTAGCAATACACCCGCACCATCGCTGGCAAGGACAACCTTTCCAGAAGGATCGACAACCAACATGGGTTGGTCACTCATTTCAAAAGCGGCCGCCACCACACCATTTCTTTTTTGCAGGTACTGCTCGTGATCCACAGAAAATCTCCTGTTACTTTTGGCGACTGATGGCCACTCGGTACAATTCTTCGTACTTGGACACCGCAGGGTCCCAACTGAAGTCTTTCTTCATGCCACGCATCTGCAACTGATACCACTGTTCCGGCTGGCAAAACATTGCCTCGGCTCGACGCAAAACAGCCAGCAGGCTTTCAGGCCTTGAGTCATCAAAAACAAAGCCGGTACCTTCTGCGGAATCGGGTTGAGCATCCTGAACTGTATCGGTCAAACCACCGGTTGATCGCACCACCGGAGGCGTGCCATAGCGCAGGGCATACATTTGAGACAGTCCGCAGGGCTCAAAGAGGCTGGGCATCAGGAAAAGATCACTTCCGGCATAAATCCGGTGGGCCAGGTTTTCGTCAAACTGATCGACAAAAGAAATCCGCTCCGGATGCTCTTTGGAAACCTGAGCCATGGCCTTTTCCAACCTTTGCTCCCCCGTTCCCAGAATGGCAAAAGCAAAACCATCAACAGCGAGCCGCCCCATGATGGGTAACAGCAAGTCCACTCCTTTTTGACCAACCAAACGCCCCACAAATCCACAGACAGGTTTTCCCGAAGCAGGAGCAATTTTTAACTCTTTCAAAAGAGCTTGACTGCATTTGGTTTTCCCAGCCATTGAGTCCTTGTTGTAGGTTGCTGCCAGCGCTTTATCGTTGGCCGGATCCCATGTTTCATAGTCTCCACCATTAAGAATCCCGCAATAGTCCTGGCCCCTGCTTTCCAGAATGCCCTGCAGCCCACACCCATATTCAGGGTTTTGAGTAGTTTCCAAAGCATAATTAGGACTCACCGTATTTACCTGGTCGGCTGCCAATATGCCGGCTTTTAACAAATTCAACTGGCCATGAAACTCCAGCAGCCCGGGATATGAGGCCAGGGATCGGGGCAAACCGAGAGTCTGCGCATTATCTGCAGGAAAAATTTCCTGATGAGCAAGGTTGTGAATGGTTAACAAGGTTCCTCCGGGCCCGGGAAGCTGCTTACCTGTATACCAGTTCTGACGGTAAAGGATAGAAGGAACGGCACTGGCGTCGTGGGCATGAACCACATCCACGGGCCACTGCAGAAGTTGGGGAAGCAGTAAAGCCGCCTGAGAGTGCAAATTCGACCGCTGTAAGCTGTCTTCAAAGCCAGTTCCATCGTTGTAGGTGTAAATGCCCCGCTGGTCGAAAAGTTCAGAACATTCAACAAGGTAAATTTTTACAGCGGAAGAAGTGGAGCCTCGAACATGAAAACGAATATTATGCATTTTTTGCCCCACACGCAGAGAAAGTGGGGGCAGCTTTTTCAGAGGCCGAATTTTTTCTTTCTCCCGATCCAGGGCTCCGTAAAGAGGCAGGACCACTCGCACATCGTGTCCACGGCCAGCCAGGGATCGTGACAGGGCCGCCGCCACATCAGCCATGCCACCCACTTTGGCAAAAGGAGCCATCTCTGCACTTACCATCAGAATGTTCAATTCCAATTCCTTCCGGGTTGAACTGTATTCAAGCGATCCTATTGTTTGCGTAAAGCTGCTGCCGCCTCTTCAGCGGGTACACTGTTGATGGCAAAACCCGTCCCGGTTTCAAAACCAGCCATTCGGCTCAAACGGGGCAATATCTCCAAATGCCAATGAAAATTGTCAGCCTGATCCTTGAGCAGGGCATCCAGCCTTTCGTTACCATACCCGCATCCGTTCCGGGACGCCACAGGAGCATTATGAATCACCAAATTAAAGTTTGCTCCAGAATTAACACTTTCCAGTCGGTTCAAAGAAAAACTCAGAATATCCGCCAGATCTATCAATTCCTGAGCATTACAGAATTGCATACCGGTTTTGCAGCGACGGGGAATCAATCTCATTTCGAAAGCAAAACGACTGGCCCACGGTGCCACTACCAGCCAGCTTGAGTTGGAGGCAATAACCCTCGTATTGTCCCTCTCTTCGTTTTGGATCAGGTCGCACAAAAGGCAATGTCCCGTGTTTTCCCGGTGCCTGATGAAATTTTCCTGTTTGTCCACTACCATGGCCGGAACCACTGGAGTGGAAATCATCTGCATGTGTGAATGAGCCAAAGTAGCTCCGGCCATGGGCCCTTGATTGCCAAAAGTGAGTACATAGCGGGAATCGGGAAAGCTATCCTGCATGGCCTGGTTGCGAATATTTATGGCCCGAAGCAACTCGTTCAAGTGTTCCGCTGACAAATCGGCCAAACCCTGATCATGATATGGACTGCAAACCAAGACCTCATGCCCTCCCTGAGCAGCTCCGGAAGGCGTCAATAAAGATGGTGCAGCGTGAATCGGCGACTCAGCAGTGGGTAACATAGCTGGGTATTTATTGGGAAAAGCCCGGATTTTCCAACCCTGGGAATTGGCACTGGCTGTTTCTTCACGGCCGAAGACAAAAACCTCCGCTGGGGTTTGCGCCTCATGACCGGGACAGAACGGACAATTCTCTTCGACGGATTTGCGTTTGGCGTGAGATTCAACCCCTTGGCGAAAGTCATTGGGACGAGCCTGCCGGCCGGCAGCGACCGCAACCCAACGGCCTGTAAGAGCATCCTGACGCATGAAAGACATTCAAAAAACTCCTCGATTGGAACCGGGAAAAAAACCCAGAAAAAAATATTACAAAAAAGGCAAAACAATTGGAACAAACTAAAAAACCAGACGTAACATATCACCATGGCTCAGGATAACAACAATCGCTTTTTCCCCTTTGCGGTTTTTTACTCCGGGTTCGTGATTCAAATTTAGGCTTGATTTTATTCACAAGCCGACTCAGATGACAGAAAAAAGCGATCCCTAGGCGACGGGGTCGCTTTTTTGTATTTTCATGTTAAACAAAATGGAAACGACTCTTCTTGAGCTTCACTTCACCACTGCAAACGTCTTGCGAACATCCAGATTATCATCCAGCCGAAGTCTATTAACATACTGTTGCAGGGTTTCACAAGAGCTTTCACTCAATATCCGGTCCAGCTTAAGAGGCATGCTATCCTGACCACCCTGACTTCGCAGGCTGGTTGCTGCCGACTGTCCTACTTGCGGTTTGTAGTTGTCCAATTCCCATGGGTGAAGGTACACAATGCAGGGGATATTCTGCCATTCAGCAAATTTGCGCAGAAGTTTAAAGGCCGGCCAGGGCAGAATTCGCAAATAGCCCCCACCCGAGAATGGCACATTTTGCCCCAGAAAACGCCAGGTCGGCATGGGGACTTCCAGCAAGCTGTCTTTTGATTCCTGCAATCGAAAAGGCCGGCGGGGGCTGTGGGGCTGTCCGTACCGGGGGTGTCTCACTGGAAACAGGCTGCAATCGTAGCGGAATCCACATTCCTGAAGAATATCAAGATAATGATGTACCGCAGGAGTGATGCTGAAACTGGGAGCCCGATAACCCAGGACATCGGGAGCACCGGCATCGGCCAGGGCCTGGCGAGCCCGCAGGCAATCTTCCCGGAATTGTTCTTCACTCAATTCAAAAACAACAGGATGGGCGTAGCTGTGACAAGCAATTTCATGCCCGGCTGCTTGTATTTGCCGCACTACTTCGGGATGCCGTTCCGCGGTCCAGCCCAGAACAAAAAATGTGGCTTTTTTTTCGTATCGGTCCAGTAATTCAAGGCACAGATCGGTTCCAGCCCGAACCCTAGACTCCAAGTGGTCCCATTTGTTTTCAGGAATGTGTTCCAGATAATTATGTCCGTGAAACCATTCTTCCACATCAATTGTAATTATGGTGGAAACTTTGCCCATCAATAAAAACCCGTTTCCCGCCGGGATCAGTCCTGCTGCGAGGCGACCAAAGCGAACTGGAGATACTTCATATCCGACCATTGACCCAGGGTCAGCAAATTTGCCAACTTGAATTTCAGTGACCCGGTGGGGTTGATGCCAACCATGGTATCGACCTCAAACCCGGCTTGCTGAAACATTCGTTTCATGCTGCTGCGAGTAAAAAACCGCAAATGGGTTCGGTCCAGAATTCCTTCATCGACATAGTCCCAGCGTCCGTGAACCAACAGATCCAACACATTAAAAAAGTACCTCACATTGGGAATGGACGCCACCACCACTGCACCCGGGGCTAACAAGGACAGCACACCCCTGAGAACTTCTTCAGGATAAACCACATGTTCAAGTACGTCGTTCAGCACGATGCAATCGAAGTAAGCTTTGGGAAGTTCGGGTAAAACTGTCAGAAAATCACCGGTCAGAATGTGATCCAGAACTTCATCGGCAAGACGGGCGGCTTGGGGACTCATCTCAACACCCCAGAGTTCCAAGAGACTGTTCTGTTTTTCCTTTTCCCTGATTCCCGCTGAAAAAGCGCCGGCTCCACAACCGATATCCAGAATTTTTTGGGCGCCATGAGGTACAAAGGGGGTCATTTCCCGGCGGGGATGACCATAATATTCCGGCTTGTTCACACGGCACTCCCGGGATGGGGTCTTAAAAAACCGACTGAAATATATTCAGTGACCCTTAAGTGGTCATGAAAAATACTACAATAACAATGATCAGGGGAATGCCCTGACGCAAGTCCTTGAAAAAAATGATGCATTTGAAGATTTACTTTTTCCCAAGTAAAGGGATAATATCCAGCATCTTCCAACTGAAAAGAGAAACAATGAGCAACCTGTTCAATACCGATGGAAATCTTCATCCGAGCGATATGTGTGGCGGCCTGCACCTGGCGGTCCTGCCAAACGGAATGAAAGTCATTATAAAAGAAGATCATCGCACCCCGGTAGCTGTTTGCAATGTCTGGGTCAAAGTGGGTTCCAACCGAGAACCCCAATTGCTTCGAGGCTGGTCCCATGGCATTGAACACATGCTGTTCAAGGGCACTGAGAAAAGAGCCGAGGGCGATTTTGCCCGGGAAGTGGCTTCTGCTGGTGGCAGCACCAACGCCGGCACCGGATATGAAACCACAAACTATCACATTACCACTCCTGCGAGTGAATTATCCACCGCGGTGGATATTCTCGCCGATTCACTTTTTAATTCCAGTTTCGAACCTGAAAGCCTGGATGCTGAACGGCAGGTTCTGGTTCATGAGAACCACATGTACGATGACATCCCTTTCGGCTTTGGCGTAACCTGGCGCTGGGGAATGGAACTGGCCTTTGATCGCAGTCCCTATAGCAACCCAATTGGTGGGCGGGACGAAAATTTGCTGGAGAGAGACCGGGACGACATTCTCGCCTTTTGGAAATCTGCCTATCGCCCCGACAATATGACGGTAGTTGTGTGTGGCGATGTGGATCCTGATGAAGCTTTTGCCCTCATTAAAGACAAATTCGCTCCCGCTGAGAATCCCACTGGTGAATCTGATCCCGAGTTGACCCTTGTTCCTGCACCCCTGACGGAAAATCCTCACGACAGTTGCCGGTTGAGAATTGAATACGGTGATATCCAGCGAGCTTACTGCAAACTCATTTTCCAGGGTCCTGGCGAAGTGAATAATCTTTCAGCCGCTTTGAGCGTGGTGCGCCGGGTGTTGAGCGATGGCCGCAGTTGCCGTCTGTACAGAAAAATTCAGGAAGACCTGAAGCTGGTGGATGACTCCGCGGTCATGACTGAAACCGGCCCCCGTGAAGGAGTCATCCTCATTGATATGGAAACAGATGCCCAGCGAATGTCTCAGGCCATCAGGGAAATTGCCGGAATACTGGCGGACCTGAGCCAAAACGGATGTACGGAAAAAGAACTGAAACGGGCCCAAATCCGGGTCATGCGCGGCTTTCATTTTGGCGAAGAAACAGTTCAGGGGCAAGCCTCAACTCTTGGTCACAACGATGCCATGGGCGACCTGCCGTCAGCCCTAAACTTCCCGCAACAAGTGGCCGCGGTCACCTCAGAGCAGGTCGCGGTTTTGTGCCGGCAATACTTCCGCCGCAACGAGCTCAGCTGTGTGATTTATCTTCCCAACGGCACCGACCCCCAAGCCACAGGAATTCCCGCCACTGTTGATGAGCTGGAACAAGCGCTCAGCGACATTCTTCCTGCCGCCGATGGCAGGGAAAAATTCTCTACCATAAGTTTTCAACCTTCTTCGGGAAAACAATCAAAAACCGCCAGTACAAACCAGCCTTTCACTGTTCATCACCTCAATGATGGAACCGAAGTTTGTCTGCGGCAGGATACCAGCATCCCCATAATGACTATGGCCCTAACCAATCAGGGTGGTTCCACGGCTGAAAACGCCCGGAACAGCGGGCTATCCACGCTGACACAAATGGTTCAGGTAAAGGGTACCGGGAATTTGGATTCCGAAGAAATTTTTGAATCATTGGAAGGCGCCGGCTCAAGCATTTCCCCACGCACGGAACGGGACTTCACTGGACTCTTTGTCAGTTCTTTAAGCGATGAGTTGGACCTTCCCCTGGAAATGACCCGAAAATTGATTCACGCCCCATCTTTTCCCCAAAAAGAAATTGATCAGGAACGACGCCTGGCTCTTGAACAACTATCTACCCTGGAAGACAATCCTTTCCAGGCGGCAGCCGTAAAGTTACGGGGTTTGATTTACGGTGACCATCCTTACGGACGCCCGCTGGCCGGAACTCTGGATAGCTTACCCCGGCTGACCCGTGAACAAATGCTGGATCGTCATCAGGAGAATTGGACCACCGGCAACCTGCAAATTACTGCCTCAGGCGATTTCGCCATTGACAACATGCTTCAGCGTCTGGAAAAACTTGTTGAAGGACTTCCTAAAACCCCCAAACCGGCCACCCCCACTCCTGAGCCGGCCCAAAAGCTTGATGGCGTGACTTCTGCCCGAATTCAAAAAGAACAGAACCAGAGCATAGTCCTGACTGCCTGGCCTGGCCCCATGGATGCCGATGAAGATCGTTTCTCGCTGATCATGCTAAAAGAAGTTCTCAACGGTCAGGCTGGACGTCTTTTTGAATTTCTGCGCAACCGAAAGTCCCTTTGCTACAATACCGGTACCATGAGTACCGCTGGTTATGGACAGGGAATGTTCCTGTCCTATGTTCTGACCGCTCCCGAAAGTGAAGAAGAGGCCCGACAGACCATGCTCGGTGTTCTGGACGATTTAACCCACAAACCAGTGGACCGGGAAGAATTTGAAATGGCCCGGGCCAAGCTTCTGGGTAACATGCTGATTGCTTCGCAATCCAATTCAGCCCGGGTCAGCCGTACGGCCAATGACCGAATGCTCGGACGTTCTGCCAATGATTTTGAAAATGTTGTTAAATCCATTTCCGAGATTCAGCCGGATGATGTTCTGGCCGCTGCCCGTAAATTCATTATTGCCGACCAGCGTTTTGAAGTGGTGATTGGCCCTTCCTGATGAATTCGATTCCAGGATGATCCGTTCACCACAACACCTGCAACCAAAAACGCCCGATCCAACCAAGGACCGGGCGTTTTCTTTTAAAAATGGAAATGAATCCCTAGGGAGCCACGTCGTAACGATTGGGAGCGGCGGACATGTCAATCAGCACGGTTCTCTGACTGAAATTCACCCGGTGGTTCACATCGTTGGGAATAACATAAGTATCGCCTTCTTGATATAGATTGGTTTCCCCTTCAATATCAATAATCATTTCACCGGAAAGGATCATGCCTTTTTGTTCGCAGTGAGAATGATCCGGTACGCTGACCCCTTCTTCAAATACAAAAAAGACCACCTGTTTTTCGTCGTTTTTCAGGCAATAGCCTGAAACACCGGAGACCGGTACTTCAACTTTGGGCAGGCTTAGAATTTCTGGGGGAAAGATTTCTGAGATGGGTAGGCTTTTGGCAGCTTCCATACGTCGGGCCCTCCTTCGTTTTGTTTTGAGCTCGAGCATCCGGCTACGCAACGACTCTTCCGTTCCGTACCGAATAATCACATTCTAACACAAATGACCAAATTGGCAATAGCGACCTTGGTTTCAGGTCTCTATTTCTTCCTCGGAGCATAATCGGCGCCCCTCATGGGAAGGGCTGGCAAATCATCCAATGAATCCGCTTCCACAACCTCTCCCACGAAACAATCGTGGTCACCGGTTTTGAAAGCATCTGTTTTCCGACACAGGAATCGCACTGTGCAATTTTTTAGGGCCGGAGTTCCCCTTCCAAGCAAGACATGGTCCACTTGGGCCCATTTGTCGACATCCCGGCGGCTTTTTAACCCAAACAGACGAGCCGTATCCACCTGTTCAATGTTTGGTAAACTGATTGTGAACTCGTCAGATGATTTCAGTAAATCGTAGGTATATCGCTCATGCCCCACAGCAACCAGCAGCATAGCCGGATCCAGGGAGACTCTCGTAACCCAGGCAGCGGTCAAGCCCCCCAATACACCATCAGCACAAGCACCAACAACGGCTACCGGAGCGGGTATTTGGCGTAAAGATTTTTCCAGAATTTCAGATTCGACAGGATTATTTTTTTCGGACATTCTTACCATCCATGGGAAAATATGCAGGCCTACCGGGAAACATCTTCCACATTTTTAACAGTCAGGTGATTTATCTGGCAAGCTGAAAATCGGCACAGACAGGGAAATGGTCTGAAGGTAAAGCGCTGCGTCGATGGTCGAGTCCCTCAAACGAAACTCTCTGCACTTTTTGAATTTCCAGTTGAGGGCGATAAAAAACATAATCGATGCGTCGGGGTCCAAGCAGAGCATGACCCAAACGGTCCCGCAAACCCAACCCTCGAAAGGTGGCCCCTTCCGGTGATTCGCTTCCATGGGCTTCAGCCCAAGCGTCAAATAGCGATTCATCAGGACGATGCTGATCAACCATGGATTTTATTTCCGGAGAATCGGAAACTGCATTAAAGTCGCCGGTCAGAAAGACAGGGATGTCGGAACCCAGTTCCTTGACTTTTTGACTGACCTGACGTCGCAACATATCCACACTGCGTTGCCTATGCCAGCTATTGGCGGCCTCTAAATGGGTAGTCCCAAAAACAAACGGTTGGTTGGAGCCATGAATTTCGAAATTATTCCAGGTCACCAACCGAGGCCTGGTACCAAGATGAAATTGAGAAGCAGGTACTTCCGGTGTGGGCGATAACCACAACGCCTGGGCTGAGCCTTCGGAATCCATGGGCCGAATACGATCCCTCCGAAAAAAAGTAGCGCAGTACCAGTTGCTATCACTATGGGCCATGCTGCTGCCTAAATTGCCCTCACCCAGAAATTCGTATGCCGGCAACAGGTCGGCCAATTCCCGCAGCTGTTTAAAATTAGCTTCCTGAGTACCCACCACATCAGGTTGCCATTTTTCAAAAATCCGCGCAATATTCCGGCGACGTAAACGCCACGGATGCCGCCGCTTCTGCTTGGTGGAGGTCAGGAGATTAAAGGTCATGACACGTAGATTTAGGCCGGACAAAGTGTTTTGCTCCACTCTTAAGGTAGATTGATGATACCTCTTGTACACTGGAAAGACGGTAAGTTCCCCTTGAAACTGACTATCGGTAAAAAGATACAAAAGTTTAGAAAACAGAAAAGGCTCAATCGAAGAGATCCAGTTGAGGCGGTTCTCCGGGAAGGTCCATCGCTTCGAGAACTTTGCCCACCCAGCCGTCACGGGTTCCCCCCGGCAATTGCAGACAATCCAGAGAAAAATCAGCCAGAAGCTGATCGATCAACTGGTCAATTCCCAATTGAAAATCAACGGAGGTATCGCGGGTGCCATCGAATGACGGAGCAGTAATGACAGGCACTTTGACGAGCAAATCGTAACTGTTGAGCCAATGCCTGATCAATGGTTCCAGCTCCGGCCGGCGGCCTTCTGCATGAACCATGTAGGCGTAATTATCGAGAACAGCCCGGTCGCAAACAATAACATCAAAGCCAGCGTCCAATTCTATTTCCCGGGCAACCTGAGTGTGAAGAATCCAGTTCTGGGCATCCATTGTAGTTTCGCGGTTGATGGGCAGAGGACAGCCCCGGGCCACCTCTTTAACCAGATCCACACTCAGATCCAGTCTTTTTAAGGCCGCAGCAAGTTCAAAACAGAGGGTGGTTTTTCCCACACCATGGGTTCCAATGAATGCAATTTTCATAAGAGCATTAAAACCCCATATTTGGAAAAAGTCAATTTACTGTCTAATCTGTCGATGTTGGTTGCAATAGTAGGTTGAACATTTATCCAGGTGGCGATAAAATTCCCCTATCTAAATCTAAACAGGAGTCGCTTGATGACTGAACAAAAACAACAAAACCCCTGGAACGAAGTGAACGGTGGTTTGCGCGGCAGCACCCTGCTGAAGGGCGGAGCCATTGTTTCGGTTCTTGCCACAGGCCAGAATTTTGCTGCCTATTATTTGGGAAGCACCAGTCACCAGTTTTCAAGTTTTCTTGTTTCCTCTGCGTGGTTGACCTGGATTCTCGCCCTCTGGCTCATGGCCGCAGGATTCATTTGGGTGGGCCTGCAACCCTTCTTTACCCGCTTCGGATGGTTTGTGGGTGGATTTCATTTTCTGAATGGACTCTACCTGCTGGTAGTCCTTTTTGCTGGTTTCTCCGCCCCATTGCCTGGAATATCCATTTCTCTTGGCAGGACACTCCTGTTGTTGTTTTTCGTTATTCTGGAGAAAAAGGGACTAAAACCCTGGCACCGCTGGTTTATGGTCATTATCACCCTTCTGCAATTTTCAAAAATGACTCTGCGCATTCTGGATCAACTCCCCCAGCTGGGCAGTTATTACGATTCCGCCATAGATTCCTTCGTTCTCTTACTAATGTCCCTGGGAATTTTCCTGGTGGGCAACGACCTCAAAAAGGCTGAAAATGCCTGGGCTACAGATTTGGCATCAACCCGTGCTTCCGGATTTGATTCCTTCAACAATCCGGAACATCAATGGAACAGAGAGTAATAATTGCGATGGTCCAAAGATTGCTTGTTTGTCCCCACAGTTAAGTACCTTTTTGTCACAAGTATTTGTAATTGCCTGTGACAAAAGCAACTAACAGGAGACGACCATGAAGTCATTTACGACCACCTCCTTGGTTCTGTTATTCCTTTTGTCCTCTTTGGTTGGATTTCAACCAGCCTTTGCGGAAATTCATGAAGGCCACAATGTCATTGGACTGGCCACCGAACCAAATCAAACTGGAGCCTTTGAATTGGCCGACCCTGGTCCAGGATCCCTTCAGCTTCATCTGATGGTTTACGGTTACGACCACCCCCAGGGAATTATTGCCTGGGATTGTGCCGTCATCCTTCCTCCGAGTATTGAATTGGTTTCGACCACTTTCAGTGGCGGCGGCTCCGATGAGCTTCCTGTGCGGTACAGCTACCGAGTTACCACGGAATTACCCCTGATGCCCGTTGATGGCATCATTCATCTGGCAACTTTGAATCTGATAAATCTGAATTCCGGCGCCAAAGACATCATGGTTTCCGGCGATCCGTTATGGGTAAACCAGGAACAATTTGGATTTGCCCGGGAAACCTTTGAGACGATTCGGCTACCATTTAACTGGCCTGACCGATGCCAGGAATGCCCGGTTTTTACTGTGACTACCTTTGCTGCAGCTGAAGGCGTGTCTTCCTGGGGTCAATTGAAGGCCATTTATCGTTAATTGAGGCCAATAATGAGGTTTTAACCAAAAAAAATTGGTTAAAATACCAATTGTTTGAATCCGTTCTGGATTAAACAGCCTTTCTTGCCTACCATTTTGTAAAATCTAAAGAAAGATGAAGGCGCTCCCATTCGGGGGTCGCCTTCCCTTCGTATGCGTGAAAAGGAGCAAATATGACACGCAGGATGATTCTGGTCGACGGCAACGAAGCCGCCGCCTCGGTAGCCCACCGGGCTAATGAAGTCATCGCCATCTACCCCATTACCCCAAGCAGCCCCATGGGCGAACACTCCGATGCCTGGAGTGCACAGGGTAATAAAAATGTTTGGGGCATAGTTCCCGACATTACGGAGATGCAATCTGAAGGTGGAGCCGCTGGTGCGGTTCACGGTGCGCTGCAGGCCGGAAGCCTGACCACAACCTTCACCGCAAGTCAGGGACTTCTCCTGATGATTCCCAATATGTACAAAATAGCCGGTGAATTAACCGGAGCTGTTTTCCATATTGCGGCCCGCACCATTGCCACTCATGCACTTTCCATCTTTGGTGATCACTCAGACATTTACGCCTGCCGTCAAACAGGCTGGGGTATGCTGGGAGCCACTACCGTCCAGGAAGTTCATGACTTTGCCCTTATTTCTCAGGCAGCCAGCCTGGAAAGCCGCATTCCCTTCCTGCACTTCTTCGACGGCTTCCGTACCAGCCATGAAGTCAGCAAAATTGAAGAACTGACTGATGACGATATCAGGACCATGATTACTGCAGACATGGTTTCGGCTCATCGCAGCCGGGCCCTGACTCCAGATGCACCTCTTCTGCGCGGAACCGCCCAGAATCCTGATTGCTACTTCCAGGCCCGGGAAGCCTCCGCACCGTTTTACGATGCCTGCCCTGAAGTCATGGAAAAAGCCATGGACAAGTTTGCCAAACTAACCGGCCGTCAGTACAAACTTTATGAATATCACGGAGCCGAAGATGCCGAACAGGTAATCCTGGCGATGGGTAGCGGTTGCGACGCCATTCACAATGTTGTCGACAACATGAATGCCAATGGCGCCAAAGTTGGTGTTTTGAAAGTTCGTCTTTTCCGTCCTTTCAGCGCCGAGCATTTCCTTGCTGCCATGCCTGAAACAGTCAAAAGCATTGCTGTTCTGGACCGCACCAAAGAGCCCGGTTGTCCTGGCGAACCTCTTTACATGGATGTTCTCACCGTTCTGGCCGAAGCCCAGGTTGCTGGCACCAGTCCCTTCACCGACGCGGTAAAAGTTGTTGGCGGACGCTACGGCCTGTCGAGCAAAGAATTCAATCCAGCCATGATTAAAGGCGTGTTTGATAACCTGACCCTCGACCAACCAAAAAATCACTTTACCGTCGGTATTAACGATGATGTAAGTGGTACCAGCCTGACCTTTGACGAGTCTTATGGCATTGAGGATGACAACGTGGTTCGAGCCATGTTCTACGGCCTCGGTTCCGATGGTACCGTGGGTGCCAACAAGAACTCAATCAAGATCATTGGTGAAGGCACGGACAACCACGCTCAGGGTTACTTTGTATACGATTCGAAAAAAGCAGGCGCTGTAACAACCAGTCACCTGCGTTTCGGTCCGGACACCCTGCGCACACCTTACCTAATCAAAGACGCTAACTTTGTTGCCTGCCATCAGTGGTCCTTTATGGATCAGTTTGACATGCTCTCTTGTTTAGCTGACAACGGTACCTTCCTGGTCAACACCCCTTATGGTGCAGACGAAGTTTGGGACCGTTTGCCCAAGGAAGTCCAAACCACTCTTATTGAGAAGAATGCAAAACTGTACGTCATCAATGCCGTCAAAGTGGCCCGCGAAGCAGGCATGGGCGGTCGTTTGAACACCGTCATGCAAACCTGTTTCTTTGCCATCAGTGGCGTACTTGAGCCTGATGTTGCCATTGCCAAAATCAAGGACGCCATTGACAAGACTTACGGTAAAAAAGGCAAAAAAATTGTTGAGATGAACTACGCTGCTGTGGACTCGGCACTCGAGAACATGCACGAAGTTTCTCTGCCGGGTACCGTTACCAGCACTAAGGTGCGCTCAGCCATTGTGGCCGACAATGCTCCTGAATTTGTTAAACAGGTGTCTGCAATGATGCTCGCTGGCAAAGGCGATGTTCTTCCGGTAAGCGCCTTCACTCCCGATGGCACCTGGCCTACCGCTACTGCCAAATGGGAAAAACGCAATATCGCTCAGGAAATTCCTGTTTGGGAAGATGAGCTTTGCATTCAGTGTAACAAATGTGCTTTTGTTTGTCCTCACGCTGCCATTCGGGCCAAGGTTTACGAACCTGAATTGCTGGATGGCGCGCCGGAGACTTTCAAAGCCCTTGACTACAAAGCCAAAGATTTCCCAGGTACCAAATACACCATTCAGGTAGCTCCCGAAGATTGTACCGGTTGCCGCCTTTGTGTGGAAGAATGCCCTGGAAAAGACCGTGAGAATCCCGAACGCAAAGCTCTGTTCATGACCGAACAAGCTCCTCTTCGGGTAAGTGAACGTGAAAACTGGAACTTCTTCCTGGACCTGCCCAACCCCGATCGCACCAAAGTGAAGACCAACATCAAAGGAAGTCAGTTCCTTGAGCCGTTGTTCGAATTCTCTGGTGCCTGCCCTGGCTGCGGTGAAACACCTTACATCAAACTGGTGACCCAGTTGTTTGGTGACCGCACACTGATGGCCAACGCGACTGGTTGCTCCTCCATTTATGGTGGCAACCTGCCCACAACCCCTTACACGCAAAACAGTGATGGACGGGGCGTGGCCTGGTCAAACAGTCTGTTCGAAGACAATGCTGAATTTGGCATGGGCTTCCGCCTGGCCGTGGATATGATGACCATGGAAGCACGGACTCTGACCGAAAAACTCAAAGCCGAAATTGGTGCTGAGTTGGCTGAAGATCTTCTGGGTTCGAGCATGGAAACAGAACAAGATTTTGTCGACCAGCGTGCAAGGGTTGAAACCCTGAAACAAAAACTGGATGCCATGGACTCTGTCGATTCCAACCGACTGAAAGATCTGGCCAACTACCTGGTCAACAAAAGCATCTGGATTGTTGGCGGTGATGGCTGGGCCTATGACATCGGTTACGGTGGCTTGGACCATGTTATGGCGTCTAAGAAAAACGTCAACGTTCTGGTTCTAGATACCGAGGTTTACTCCAACACCGGTGGACAGGCTTCCAAAGCCACTCCCATTGGTGCAGTGGCCAAGTTTGCCACCGGTGGTAAAGCCATTGGTAAAAAGGATCTCGGCTTGATTGCCATGAGCTACGGTCATGTTTATGTGGCTCAGGTTGCTTTTGGTGCCAAAGATGCGCAGACCATAAATGCCATCAAGGAAGCCGAGAGCTACGATGGCCCCAGCTTAATTATTGCAAACAGCCCCTGTGTTGAGCACGGCTATGATTTGGCCGATGGAAACACTCACCAGGACTTAGCTGTCAAGTCCGGCTACTGGCCCATTTACCGGTACGATCCTCGGCGGATCCCCACAGGTAAAGCACCCTTGAAGCTGGACTGCAAAGCTCCTACAGCCACCTTTGCCGACTACGCCGCAACGGAAAATCGTTTCCGTATGCTGCAGAAATCGGATCCGGAAACTGCTGCAGCCCTTGCAAAGCTCGGTCAGGAGTTCATTGACCGACGCTGGGCTTCACTGGAGCACTTGTCCGGGCTGACGTTTGGTAAGGAATAGTCTTATTTTTGATTGTTTCGATTGATCATGGGCCTCCCTTTTCCGGGAGGCCCATTTTTAATTTAACACCTACTTACCACTAACTTTACTTGAATTGCATAAAGAATTACGATAAAATGCATACGGGGTTTATATTATTCATGGAGGGTGGGTATTTTGTCAAAATTTCCTGAACAGTTTGCATTTTTTCAAAAACACTTGGGACCCGGACTTTTTGCATTGATGGGGATTCTTTTCCTTAGCCTTTTATCAATAGGCCAAAAAGCCATCATCCAGGCTCCAATCCTTGAGCTGAAAGGTTTTTTGGTTCCTGTGCTATTTGGTGGGTTCAGTGGCTTCATTATTGGCTTTCTGTTCCAACGCCTGAACAAGGACTTCCAGCAACGACTTATTGAACAGGATGAATCTCACAGGGAACTCGTTCATAGCGAAGAGAAATTTCGGTTGCTGGCTGAAAATGCCCGGGATGTTATTTTTCGCTGGCTGTTGAATGAAAAAAAATTTGAATACATCAGCCCAGCCATATTCTCCCTTTCGGGATATCCTGCAGAATCATTTTTGAAAGACCCCCGACTGCTGTATAAGATTCTGCACCCGGAAGACAGACTCCTATTTTCAGAGAACTCCCGACAAATTGAAAAGGGCCAGCTCATGCCCCATCAGGAGTTCCGCATCCGCCACCGCAACGGCGATACCGTCTGGATTAATCAACGCCATACTCTAGGCTATAATGATCAAGGAAAAACCACTTGTCTGGAAGGAATTTGCACCGACATTTCCGAATTCCGAGCCGCACAAAAAGAAAGAACTGAAATGGAGGGCCAACTGCGCCATGCTCAGAAAATTGAGGCCGTGGGGCGCCTTGCTGGTGGCATTGCCCACGATTTTAATAACCTTCTTACCGTCATTAATGGTTATTCTTCCATATTGTTGGAAGATCCTGAAAATTTGAACATGGTATCCCAGGGCCTCAAGGAAATACAAAAAGCCGGCAGCAAAGCTACCGATTTGACCGGCCAACTGCTGAATTACAGCCGCAAACAGGTCAGTGACCCTGAGCAAATCAATCCTGTGGAAAAAATTCAGGACAGTATTAAAATGATGCACCGCCTTATTGGTGAAGACATCACAATGAACCTGAATCTTGATCCGGAAACGCCCAATATTTTAATGGACAGCATTCACCTTGACCAGATTCTCTTAAACCTGTTGACCAATGCCAGAGATGCCATGCCTGACGGTGGACATCTGGATATTTCCCTGAAACCTGTTCACTTGAATCGATTCCGCTGCAAGCTTTGCCATTCACAATTGAACGGTGACCATGTGGCCTTGACCGTTGCTGACAATGGGCCCGGAATTGAACCTTGTTTGATTGATAAAGTTTTTGATCCTTTCTTTACCACCAAGGAACCCAGCAAAGGGACAGGCCTGGGTTTAGCCACGGTTGAAGGAATAATCCACCAAAACAATGGCCACATACAGATAGAATCGACAATGGATCAGGGTTCTGTTTTTACAATTATTCTCCCTTCCAAACCCAAACAGGAAACTTCAATAAAAACAGAGTCCCCAACTCCTTCAGTTCATTTGCAGGGCAAAGAAGTTTTGCTGATCGTTGAAGATGAAGAAATGGTTCTTCGTCTGACCAGTACGGTTTTGAAGCAACATGGATACGAGGTTCTGCTCGCTGAAAACGCCGAGAAGGCTCAGGAAGTCTTTGCCCAACGGGGCGATGACATTGCCCTCGTCCTGTCAGATGTAGTCATGCCGGGAATGAACGGTATACTTTTGGCAGACCTTCTGTGTAAGAAAAAGCCGGAGTTGGAAATCGTGCTCATGTCCGGGTATGTGGGAAGTGAATTAAACAGACACAAAATTAATGAAAGTGAGTATTCCTACCTGAAAAAACCTTTTGGCTCAGAAGCTCTGGTCCGGACCATCAGGCAATTGCTCGACAACAGGGAGCAAAAAGAAATCTGATTGAGCCCTGGACTCGTTGATCAACCATTCAAAAGTGACCCATCCTGCGAAATACATTAGCAGGTCCCATGGGTCGGCGACCGCCCGCTTTGAAAACAGAGGCAAGATCCCTTCAAAGTACAGACTGAAAAACAAAAGAACCATAACCCCTTGAACCCGTGGCAAAGTGAAATTCTTTTCCCTGCGACGGTGCACCCACACCACTGCACTAAGAATTAGCGGAAGACAGATGAGATCATCGCCGTAACTGGAAATCAGAGGGGGCAACTGCCCACTGGATTCAAATACTCGCATGGCGATAAACAGGGTCAGGAAAAAAATCATCACATGGAAAGTGCAGTGATGAGGACCACAGCGCCTGCGACCAAGGTTGCGGTCAGAGCTTCTGGCCGATTATAAAAAAACTTCATCATTTGGTCCTTTCAGAACTGAGACAGGTTCTCTCATCAAGTTGTATCGGATGAATATAACCCCAGCTGAGGGTAAAACAACCACCTGAAACAAAATGGCACCAAAACGGCGGCCCCACTTTAAGCGAAGCCGCCGCCAACAAAATAAAAGCCTCATCCACGCCTAGTTGGAATCGGTACGAACCAATTCCACGCGTCGGTTGATGGCCCGGCCTTCGGCTGTGGCGTTGGTAGCAATGGGAGTACCTTCCCCGTAGCCAACAGCAGTCATTCGTTCTGCCGAAATACCTTTCATTTCCAGATAGGCCTGAACCGAATTAGCCCGTTCCTGGGAAAGATTTCGATTCAGATTTGCCGACCCTGTATTGTCGGTGTGCCCCTGAATTTCAAAAGTCACCTCGGGATAAGCTAATGCCGATTCCACAATTCGATCCAGAATTACGAACGAGGAACTGATTAATTCAGCTTTTCCGGAAGCAAAAGTAACTCCTTCGAGAATCACTTCAGCCTTCAAGACAGCCGCGACCGGACAACCATCATTTTCCACAGCAACACCTTTGGGAGTGTCTGGGCATTTGTCAGCAGCATCGATAACACCGTCACCGTCGTTATCGGGGTCGGGGCAACCATCGGAATCCTGGAAGCCATCCAGGTCTTCGGCAACATCAGGACAGTTGTCGTGGGCATCAATGACTCCATCGTTGTCATTGTCCGGGTCGGGGCAACCGTCTTCGTCCTGAAAACCATCCTGGTCTTCGGGTTGGTCAGGGCATTTGTCACAATCGTCGTGCAGGCCATCGCCGTCATTGTCCAACTCCGGACAACCATCTTCATCCTTATAACCGTCCAGATCTTCGGCAACCTCGGGACAGGCGTCATCCTCGTTGAGAATGCCATCGTTGTCCTTGTCTTGGTCGCCACCAAAATAGACCGTCACACCCATAAACATTTCCACCAAACCACTGTTGGCATCCACATTGTCCGAGCCCCAGACAGCACTCATGCCAATGTTATCCAGTTCGTTGTCCAGCAGGTAACTGTATCGTGCAGCCAGATCCAAGCTGACGCCATCACTGAAAAAATACTCCACCCCCAGGCTCGCTCCCAGAGTAAGGTGACTTGCGGAAAGGTAATTCGATCGACCACTTTCGGCGTAACCGTAAACGGGATCCCCATCGGGAATGAACCTGACATCATCATTGCCATTTTCATCCCGTACGGTCCAGTCAATGAACCCGGCATGAAGCCCAAAATACGGACTCAGAGAGTTGTCTGGTGAGAAGTGATAACGAGCACCCAAAGTCCCATGACTTGTGGTCGTGTAGAATGCGTGGGTGGAATTAAAAGTCAGTCCGGCATCTTCACCGGCCATTGGACTGCCAGGTCGAACATAGCCGCTGCGGAAAGCCGCTTCGAAAGACCACTTTGATGTCAGACCATGCCGAAACCAGAGACCAAAATTCTGATCTACATTGGAATAATCGTGGTCGCCACCAACAAATTTCATGACGCCGAAGTTCACACCCAGCCCATATTTCTGATCAATGTCGTTGGCGTAAGTGGCAGTTGTTACTAAAAACAGCACAAGAGATACAATTGCAATTTTTTTCATGGTTTTCCTCTTTAATAAAAACAGCGTTCCCTAAGCAGGACTTTTGGTCGGGAACAATAATTAATCAAGAGTTATTTGGATAATAAGGGAAAATTGAATATTCCCTTATAGCTGGGTAAATATTGACTCTCGTTGCAATTCAACCCTAACCCGGTAGAGCAGCTGATTCTCCTGCCACCCATCCAGTGGAAAATGCACTCATCATATTGAAGCCGCCGGTGTCGGCATCCACATTCAATAGTTCCCCAAGAAGATACAACCCTGGAATCAATTTTGATTCCAGGGTTTTTGGATTCACTTCGGAAGTATCGACGCCACCCTTGGTCACGATGGCTTCTTTAAAGTCACCATACCCATTCAACTGGAATCGAAAATCTTTGAGCCATTTGAGCAGAGTTTTACGCTGCTTGCCATTGATTTGCGAGCAGTGGGTCTCTTCGGGCACTCCACAAACCGAAACTGCCACTGGTACCAGTTTCCGGGGCATCAAACCATCGAGCAATTGGCGCCAGGTTTTTATTTCCCGATTTGCCAGGTCTCTGACCAAACGGGCATCAAGTTTTTTGTGATCCAGGGCAGGTTTTAAATCAATAGACAATTCCAGTTTTTTCCCGGCATCGATGGCATCGACAGCGATCCGGCTCAGCTCAAGAATAATGGGCCCGCTTAAACCGGTTTCAATAAAATTCAATTCACCAAATTCCCGACGGACTAATTTCCCTTCTATCCACAGACTGCCTTCTATGTTTCTCAGAGACAATCGGTGAATCCCTTCAGGAGGAGCCCCGGGAGCGCACAGGGGAACCAAAGAGGGCCGGGGCTTGATGATGGTGTGCCCCAGCTCCTGAGCCAGCTTATAACCATCACCACTGGATCCGGTGCTCGGGTAAGACATTCCCCCGGTGGCGAGCATCACCACGTTGGCCTGCAATTGATGGTTACCCCGTTGACCGCCACTGCCCTGCACCCCATCTTCACTAAAAAGATCATAATGAACGCCGTTGATACGCCCTTCATGAGTATCGAGGCCCCGGACCCGAGCTCCACGAATGATTTCCACACCCTGTTTTTCCACCCAGTGCTCCAGGGTTCGGGCAACATCGACAGCACTGTCGCTTTCAGGGAAAACCCGTCCGCCGCGTTCCACTTTTGTTGGAAGGTTTTCCGAGTGCAAAAAGTTCAGCAGATCATCTGAAAAGAAGCGGGCAAAAGACTGGCGTAAAAAACGGCCATCTTTGCCAAAGTGCTTTATGAACTGCCCCGTGGGAAGAGTATTGGTCAGGTTGCAGCGGCCTTTGCCACTGATACGAATTTTGCGGCCGACCTGGCGCATTTTCTCCAGTAAAACAACCTCAGCCCCCAAATCAGCAGCACGACCGGCGGCCAGCATACCGGCCGCCCCCGCACCCACAACAATAATTTTAACGGTTTCAGACAAGCCTTATTTCTTTTCCAGGAGAGCTTTTATTTCATCGGGCATAACGAAAGTACCTTCTGGAACTTCCACATCAAATTCCTGAGTTTCAAAAGTCATGATCATTTCCTGCATGCCCATAAGAACCTGTCGGGCTTTGAAGGGGACCAGCAGTCCTTCCACATCACGATAATCAGACAAGAAGGAATCAATAGTGATGCGTCCCATATCGTTGTTCATAACCAGGCTGGTTTTGACAAGCAGGCCTGTTTCCACTGAAAAATAATTCTGTTCGGGCTCTCCTTCGCCTTCGTTGGGAACCATCTCCACATGGTAACATTCCTGGGATTCAACGGTCACCAAACCCAGGGTCGATGCCGCCTGGTAATAGTCTTTCCAATTAGCCCAAATGTTAAACTCAGACATACGCCGGGCCAATGCCAATTCGCTTCCGTCTTTGATTTTCGAACCGGACATCATGCTCGATTCCCAGGCATGTTCGCCATCAAAACCTTCATCGATTGAACCAAAAGCCGCAGACGTAATTTGAGTCCGAGAATAATTGGGAGTCTTTCGCCAGGAAACGACTTCACCACTAATGCCCATGGCAGGCATGGATAATTTTCCCACTGCCTTCATGGTTGTGTGGCCTTCCCAAACCTCCAGTCCCCCCATGGCATCAATGTATTTGTTGATGATTGTTTCTGCGGCCGGATGATTTGAAACGGCTGTTGCGCCCAAAGCCGGTATGGCCAAAATCAGCAAACTCACCAAAATTATGACATTCTTTTTCACGGTCAGTCCTCCGTTGTTTCAGTTTCAAGCAGCCATATTTTGGCTGCATTCAAAATCGGGTCACCTTCGAGTAATAAACTTTCACGAGTGGGGATAATTTCCACATCGGGGGCCACGCCAACCCCTTCGAGAACCTTTCCTCCTTCGGAGATGTAATTGGCAATGGCGTATTGAAAGCCATCGCCGTTGGGAAGTTTCTCAATATTTGAAGGCAAAGCGGCCCCGGCTGTGTTCATGCCAAAGACACGGGCAAGCTTAAGGTCTTTCATTCCACCAGCAAGAATTTCACTGGTGGAGGCACTCAGCTCATCGATAAGCAAGGCAACTTTTCCATCATAACCATTAGCCCGGGCGTTGATGACAAAATTCATCTCACCCGTGCGCATTATCATGGTCCCCAAACGCAATCCCCGTTCATCAACAAACCAGCCAGCCATGCCCATGGCCATAGCACCCAGTCCCCCGGGATTTCCCCGCAAGTCGATGATAACTCCTGGATAATCCTGGAAGCTGGTCATGGCCTGGTTGAACTCACCCATGACAGTCATAACATCGAGGAAATAATTAAAATGGAAATAGCCAATATCACCAGGCAGAACTTCGGACTCAGTCCAGACATGAACAGCGGGTAAATTGCCCATGGCAAAAGATTTTCCCCGGGCAAGCCCCAGCTTAAGATCAACCCCCACTTTGGCGTTGTTTTCGTCCCGGAACAGGACCAGAATGCGATCACCCATTTCACCGGCGAGGCGAGCTTCCATGGAACGGGATAACATCAGGCCCAGCACAGGTTGTCCCTCAAGGACCTGGGAAATTTTTTCCACTTTTTGGGCCAGGTCAACAGAATCTATCGCCAATACTTCCCAGCCAGGTTTAACACCCATTGCAGCGGCCGTAGAATTTTCCAAAACCTTGCTGACAAGAATTTGGCCCTGCAAGACCCGCAGTTCCAACCCACTGGCCCCAGCTATTCCAGAATGGCTGTAGGTGCGAGTGCTGTTGGGATTGGCTGATTCCTTATTCCCGTCGGTACTCACATCGTCGTACACATCGGCTGGATAAATAACAAAATGGGACTGCTTAAGGCGTTGAATCAGCTCCATCATGGGAATACGGGCTTCATTCATCGTCGTTGCTTCGGCAACTTGGGGCCGCAACTCGGCGCCGGCAGCGACCCAATCCACTCCCTGGAGGGTTTCATCGTAGTGTTTGTCCCGAATGGTCTCAAAAACCATATCGAAAGACTGAAGGTTGAGTTCGGTTTGCCGGGCTGTCAAAACTGCCTTGGGAGCCTCTGTTTCCGAGCTTTGGTTGGACGAAGCACACCCCATGGCCAGGAGCCACAAAAACATAATGGCGACAAACAAGGGCCAATTCGACCTTTTAAAACTTCTTTTGGGCATGCGGGCCTCTCGATCCGGTGCGTGTGAATAAGAATTTTCCGGTACCATACCACTGCATCTAATGAGATGTCACCCAACAAATGACTCCCGATAAGCCCATTTGTCTTGAAATTTCACAATTAATTTGAACCAAGACCTTGCGAGTTTCAACTTTTTCAGGTACTTCTGTGGCGGAAGTGAAGAGTTGGCCATCGGGCCATCCATCATTCATCTAAAACCTGGAGAGGCGAATTAATGTCATTGATTGCTGCCGGGGCCACTGCCCCAGACTTCACGTTGGACAGCCACTTGGATACGACGGTTTCCCTGTCGGACTTCAAAGGCAAAAAAAACGTGCTGCTCGTTTCATATCCCCTTGATTTTACCCCCACTTGAAGCATCGAAATTCCGGGTCTGAACTCTCTTCTTGAGCAGTTCGACGCGGCCGATACCCAAGTTCTGGGTATGAGTGTCGATTCCAAATACTGCCACATCGCATGGGCAAACAGTTTTGACGGTATTAAATTTCCTTTGCTCGCCGACTTCCACGAAAAAGGCGAAGTCTGCAAAAAATATGGCCTGTGGCTGGACGAAGCCGGCATCGGTGATCGTGCCACCATCCTGATCAACAAAGACGGTGAAGTACTGTGGTCCGAGTCCGTAGGACCCGGTGGTGCCCGTCAGCCTATTGAATTGCTTGAAAAAACCAAATCGCTGGTTTAATCTGTTTTCAAAAGGAAGATCAAATAGCAGCTGCCTTTTTGAGGTAGCTGCTTTTCCATTTCCCTTCATCCTCCTGGAATTACTGATTCTAACTTCCATACGAAAGGCATTCTCCATGAAACGTTTTCTTCTCAGCTTAATAATTATTATTGTTTCTTTCTGTTTGGTTGCCTGTTCCTTCACTGAATCTCATGCTGGTTTTGGCCTGGGTCTGCATTATTTGAAGACCGTGGACGAAATGGAAGAAACCAGTGGCTTCGACAGCAATGCACTTGGCTTTTTGGGTGTCTATTCTTTTGGACCGTCGCTGATTAATTTTGAATTGGATTTTGAAGTTGTTCCCAATTACGCCTTGGATAAAAATCTTTACCAGGGGTCAGCCTTTGCTTTTGTTGGCAGCACTCTTTACGGGGGATTGGGAATTGGCATGTCGCACTTTGATGGGGAAATGTCCGAGAACCCCTTCTTTGATTTGCGAGCCGGGTTTAAAATTTCTCGATTTGATCTGTTTGCTTCTTATCGGATGCAGGATCTTGATGAGGTGGAAGAGCTTGAAAGCAATGACCTTAACTCCGTAACCTTCGGTGCCATTTTTAAATTTTAGTTGTGCCGCAAGGAATAGTGATCAAAATTCGCAGAAGCTGCAACCGTGAGTAAGGAAATCGCCGAGGCAGTGGATCATAGTCACCGAAATTTTGTATTGAAATAAATTCATACTGAAGATAAAAAGACCCACCTGGGAAAAAATCCAGGTGGGCCATTTTTTCAGCAGATAAAGCTTTAAACCTGATCAGCCTCCAGCTTCAAAAGCTTCTCCCATTCATCGTCAACCCAGTTTTGAAGATGTTCAATAACATGTTCGTTTCCAGGCTTGAACAGGTGCTTGAAACGTCCCTGTTTTTTCATCCAGGGAGCCAGTTCCGAACGCTCTTTGGGCTTCTTGTTAATTTTATACACACCGTTTTCAACCTCAAAGATGGGCCAGAAATTATTCTCGACTGCCTCTTTGGCCAGGTCAATACCGATGGCCGGATCAAAGTGCCATCCTACGGTGCAGGGCATCAGAATGTTCAGGAAAGCAGGACCTTCGCAAGCGAGGGCTTTTTCCACTTTCATGGCCAGATCTTTCCAGTGATAAGGAGTGGTCTGGGCAACATAAGGAATGTTGTGGGCCACCATTATTTTGGTCAGATCCTTGCGATTCTGGGTTTTACCCGTGCTCTCAGAGCCAGCCGGTGCAGTACTGGTAAAAGCACCTGGCGGCGTGGCGCTGGAGCGCTGGATGCCGGTATTCATGTAAGCGTTGTTATCATAACAAACATAAAGCATGTTATGACCGCGTTCCATGGCTCCGGACAGGGACTGCAAGCCAATATCGTAGGTTCCTCCGTCGCCACCAAAGGCGATGAAGTTCATTTTTTCGCGTTCTACAGGCAGCTCGCCGTGTTTTTTCAACGACCGAAAGGCCGTTTCAACACCGCTGACAGTTGCCGCACAGTTTTCGAAAGCACTGTGAATGAACGAAGTGCGCCAGGCAGTATATGGGAAAATGGTCGTAACCACTTCCATACAACCGGTAGCTCCGCCCACAACAGTATCCGCTCCTGCGGTAAGCATAATTTGCCGCAAAATATTCGATCCGGTGCAACCGGCGCAGGCACGATGCCCGCCGGTAAGAAGCTCCGGGTTTTTGGTCAATGATTTCAGATTCGTTGCCACAGCTGGACCTCCTTACTCAGATCTGATTCCCAAAAGACTGACGGGTTGCATTTCGTTGCCAGCGGCAACTTTTTGCAGGTTTTCAATGACAGTGGCGACCTGCTTCAAATCGAAGTCGCGGCCTCCGAGACCATAAATATAACCATTCAAAGGCACATTCTGGCCGTACATTGCCGAACGGGTTTCCATAAATACCGGTCCACCCTGACCACCGAAGCTGGCCGAGCGATCCAAGACACAAACAGCCTTGCGACCAGACAGTTTCTCAGTGAGAAAATCCACAGGGAAAGGGCGGAACATCCGGATTTTCAACAACCCGACTTTCACGCCTTTCTCGCGGTACTCATCGATAACATCTTTAGCCGTACCGGCACTGCTGCCGAGCATGACCATTACCAGTTCCGCATCGTCCATTTTGTACTCTTCGCACAAGTCGTAGTTGCGGCCGGTAAGCTGACCGAATTCTTCACTCACTTCGGAAATGACTTTGGCCGCTTTCTCGTACGCAGCCAACTGACTGGCTTTGTGCTCGAAGTAATAGTCGGTCAAATCCAACGGCCCCACGGTGATGGGGTTTTCCACATCGAGCAGGGCATAGTCGGGTGTGTATTTGCCAATAAAATCATAAGCCGCATCGTCGGGCAGCATATACAGGCTGTCCGCAGTATGACTGATGATAAATCCATCGTAATTAACCATTGCTGGCAGACGAACATCTTTGTGTTCGGCAATGCGCCAGGCCATAATGCTGTTATCGTAGGCTTCCTGAGCATTCTCGGCGAACAGATGCAACCAGCCGGCATCCCGGCCACCCATGCTGTCGCTATGATCACAGTGAATGTTGATGTTTCCACTGAGAGCACGATTGACCAGGGCCATGCAGATAGGCAAACGCAACGAAGCGGCAATGTAAACCACTTCCCACATAAGGGCGAAGCCTGCGCTGCTGGTAGCGGTGAAAGTACGGGCACCGGCGGCAGCTGATCCAACAGCCGCACTCATGGCCGAGTGTTCACTTTCCACCAGTATCATTTCCGTGCTCGATTCACCATTGGCGACAAACTCGGCATATTTATGCATCATCTCCGTTTGCGGAGTGATGGGAAAAGCCGCAGCAACATGGGGCCGGGCTTGCTTGAAAGCATAAGCCACAGCCTCGTTGCCGGACAGTGCCACAAGTTTTTGTTCCATGACGATAATCCTTTCCGGCAGTTGCCTATTTTTCTTCCCGAACCATGACCAGGGCAGAATTGCCCTTCTTGGCGGGAGGACATTCGTGGGCGCAAATTCCGCACCCTTTGCAGTGGTCCAGCAAAATGCCCTTCATCAGGGGTTTGGGACCGGAGTTATCAATGTCGATGGCCGAGTCGGGACAGTAGATCCAGCAGAACATGCACTGGATGCAATTGTCTTCAATGAACTCGGGAACAAAGGTGCGCCAATCGCCCGTGCTGTAATCATGAGCGTTGCCATATTCACGAATGATGCCACCTTCGTGTAGCTTTTTATTTGGAATGAAGCTCATGCGGACACCAGCTCCTTATTGGCCCGTTCAACCGCAGCCAGGTTTCCGTCAATAACGGCTTGAGAAAACTTGCTGCCCAATTGTTCAACCAAGGCATCCTGAAGCTCTTTTAGAGTTAACAGATCCTTAACTGCCAGCAGGGCCCCGATCATGGGCATGTTGGGTATGGGCCGACCAATAGTGTCGAGGGCAATGCCAGTGGCATCAACGGTGTGCACGATGGCACCTTCAACACCAAGTTTCTTTTGGGTTGCTTCGATGCTATCGGTGGTATTGACCACAAAAATGGTTCCAGCCCCCACACCAGCATCGCAGGCGGCGGCGGGAGAATCCATCAGAGTAGGATCCAAAATGATGACAATACCCGGATTTTCGATCATGCAATGACGTCGAATGGGTTTTTCTGATATTCTGGTAAAACCGCGCATGGGAGCGCCGCGACGTTCTGGTCCATACTCAGGGAAGCCTTGTCCAAATTTGCCCTTTTTCAGGACTGCTTCGGCCAAGAACATGGCAGCCGTTTTGGCTCCCTGCCCACCCCGCGCATGCCAGCGGATTTCAACCATCTGACCTGCCATGGAATCAACTCCTTTTATGTCAAATCCCTTTGGAAAAACTGATCGGGAGTGTAGAATGCAACTCACCGACTTAAAGAATTTAGTGCCTCAAACGTAGTGAAATCAAGGGAAACCCTGCACTCATTCGCTGGTCTTTGATAGTGAAAACCACTATCATGTTAGTAGGTTATGCGATAATGAAAATCAGACTTCTTTTGTCCTCGGAAAATATGGATGGCCCCGGGTAACCTCATTCACAGGAGTAACAATGAGCGAACATTCACAATTCCTTGAAATGAATCTTGATGGCAGGAAAAGCACCTATGTTCTCGGCCCCTTGGCAGGTTTGGAACTGGGCCGTTTTGTACCCCTGGGCCCGCCACTGTACATCATCGATCAGACCGTTGCCTCCATGCATCCAGAATGGATTGAACAGATCCAGACCAACTGCGCCCATTGCGAACAACGCACTCTGCTGCTTCCCGGAGGGGAAAAAATCAAATCCCTGGCTCAATTGGGTGAAATTTATGATTGGTTAAGCCAGCAAAACCTTCCCCGGGATGGTTCCCTGGTAGCCATTGGTGGAGGAACAGTTTTGGACTTGGCAGGCCTGGCGGCTTCCACCTGGCGCCGAGGGGTAAATTTTGTCAGCATTCCCACCACTCTACTGGCCATGGTCGATGCGGCTATCGGAGGCAAAACTGCTATTAACGCCGCCGGAATTAAAAACCCCGTGGGGACGTTTTACCCGGCTTCAGGTGTTCTGGCCGATGTTGGATTCTTGAGCACACTGACTCGAAGCGACTGGCGCGATGGAATGGCAGAACTGATCAAGTCGGCGGCCATTGGCAATGCTGAACTTTTTGCCGAAATTCATGCCGCAAGGCAGGATCTAGAAAAAACCCTCGGTCAGGGAGATGTCCACCAGCCTATCGCAGGCATTCTCGGGAAGTTCCCCTGGAGACGTTGGGTCCAACAAGCTGCCGAAGTTAAAGTTGATTTAGTTAACCGGGATTTTCGGGAAAAAGGCCCCCGCAAGTCTCTCAACCTTGGCCACACTCTTGGTCATGTTTTGGAAGCCTACAGCCAGCGGACAAAACAGCCTCTCAGCCACGGTCAGGCTGTCTCCATTGGCATGGCAGTGGTCTTTCGTATTGCCGCGGAAAGAAACCTCTGTCCGGTGCCCCAGGCTTTGCAAATGCTGGGAGTACTGGAAAGCTGCGGATTGCCCATTTCGTGTCAGGCTCCTCCCTTGAATCTGATGGATGAGCTTCTGGCCGGAGATAAAAAAACATCCGCCCGGGATGGACTTTCGTGGGTCCTTCCCGAGCGGATTGGAAAAATGAAGATCAACGCCCGTGTTCAGCAGGATGAACTGCTTCGCTGGCTGGAAGCTCCTCCGTTGTTTTAACAACATTGCGATAGCCTGCAGCGTTTATTTTGCCAGAACCATTTTGATGGTGCGGTGACCGTCAGCACTGTTCAGACGTGCAAAATACACACCCGCTGCAGCCGATTGGCCTCGCTCATCGCGGCCACTCCAAACCAGTTCATGACTGCCGGCCTGCATTTGCCCCGAGGCCAGGTTCTTAACCAAACGTCCCCTCAAATCGAAGATGGACAGATTCATTTGCCCGGTACGAGGCAAATCGAATTTAACCGTGGTTCGAGGGTTGAAAGGATTAGGAACCACACCGGAAATAGCCAGCACCTTAGGAGTGGAACCTTCATCCACAGGGGTCAGCTGATCACTGGTGTAAGTGCGTTCGGAATAACCACCGCTGTAACCATGCACATCAACAGCCGCCACCAGATAATAACAATCAAATGGAGGAGTATCATCGAAAGTGGTTGTTGGGAAATCAACAGTGGCAACAGCCCTCATTCCTGAAGGGACAAAAACGGATGCAGAGTCACGATAAACCACATAGTGATCAATGTTATCTTCCGAAGACGCATCCCAGCTCAACCTGATCTGGCCTTCACCCAGTTGCAACAGACTTGCGCCAGTCACTCGGGAAGGGGCTACAAAATCAGCGGCAGGCCCACCAAGTAAGCCCATGTCCGCCCGCGATCCATCAGGATCCAGACAGGAGGCATCTTCCATACCTGCATCAATGCAGGGAGAGAACTGGGCCAGACCAAAATCGTTTTCGGCGGAATTCACAAAAAGAGGATCCTGAGAAATGTCATTAGCTCCGGGTGTACTGGAACCATAATTTCCAGGAAGATTGTCAAAGATATTGTTAAAGTCGGAAACCATTTCTTCGCCAACAGTCAAAAGCCCGTCGCCCTGGTTGTTAATCACAATGTTGTTTCGAACAACAGTCGGACCTGCAGCAATCACAACAAGGCCGCCTCCATTGGCTGCTGTATTATTTTCGAACAAACAGTTCTCAACCTGACCTTGAGCAGACATACAAGTCAGGCCACCACCAAGGGAAGAACTGGAGTTCCCAGTAAAATGTGTATTGAAAATTGAGACTGCGGTTTCCTCAGTGAAAACACCACCGCCGCTACCACTGCCGGAAGTATTGTCTTTAATGAGACCGTCGCGAATGGTCAAAAAGCCACCATGAATACTGGCCCCACCACCGATGGCAGAGGCTTGGTTCAGGCTGATCTCAACACCATTCAACTCAACATTGGAAGCGGTTGCATACAGCCCTGCCCCTTCATAAGCAATGCTGCTACCAGAAATGCTTCCACCATTCATAATCAAACTGGACTCTTCCACCATCAGGGTCGCACCAATATTGGTTTCGAATCCGTCGGTGCAATCATTGTTTTCCAGCTGACAGTCATTCAGAGTTACCACAGAACCCGTGAAAGCCCCAATGGCCCCACCACGACTGGCGGTATTGCCACTGAAAGAACAGGACTGGATGACCGGCTCTCCTCCAATAACACATATCGCTCCACCGTAACCGACACCACCGGAAGGGTGGGCGGTATTGTCGTTGAACTCGCAATTTCTGATAACAGGGGAACAATTGCTGACTATAATGGCTCCGCCATGGCGTCCACCTACAGGTTCGCTTCCAGTGGATCCAGCACAGTCTTCAAATACAAAACTGTCCACTCCACCACGGTCGCCACTGCCGGAGAGAAACCGCAATCCTGTATTTCCAGACATTATGCGTGAAGGGTAAAGACTTGGGTCGCGTTCGTTGAAGTCATCGCTGAACCCACCCATCATAGTTACCGGGCCACTAATGGTTAAAGAACCGTTGTATTGCCCTCCGGCAACCAAAACAGTATCCACACCGGTGCATGCAGTCAGGGCGTCATCAAGAGAATGAGCTGCTGTTTCGGGAGTTTCGTAAGGAGCAGAATTGCTGCCGATGGGAGAAACATAACGAACTTTGTGCCCGACAATGCGCATCATATGGTGGGTCATGTCGTAACCCTGTTCAATTCCTCCGGGGCCGCTGGGAAAAATTACCAAACTGGCATAGTTGGTCGATTCATTGGGAACAACCCAATCAAATGAACCCGTGTTTGGAGCATTGGAAGCAACCATGATATCGTGACAGAAGCCTTCGGTGCCCAACCAGATGTCAACATTGCTGAATGGGTCGCCACTGGTATTCCAGGTAATTTCCCGGGTCTCACCTGCATTTAGTTCAGCACCCTCTATGCCACCGACCAGGTCGATGGAAACAGGAGGAGCCACATACTCAAGCTGTGTCACGCTGGAGCCCACACCACCGCGGCCGTATTGAACCCAGATATATCCACCCTGACCAAAACCAGGACCCCAGGAGTTTTTGATCAACCAGGCACCCTGATCATCACAGGACCGGTCGTCATAACCCACGATCAGAACAAGGTGGTTAATAGACTGCCCGTATTGGTCGAAGCAGCCATTGGAATAGCCTTCAAAGGCATCTGTGGCACTGATACCGGTACAAACAGGCCCGGTTTGAAGGGCTTGCTTGATTTGTTCAACATCATTTGAAATATGGTTATACCCATTCACATAACCGTACTTTTTCAGGCCTTCCTCAATGCAGGGAGCATGGGGTGGATCCACGCCCAGGTAAGGAAAACATGATTCGGTGACTGCCCCTTGCTGCTGCATAACATAATAAGTTGCAGAAGCCCAACCACCATCACAACTGGCACCGTAAGGATTACAGGAAACACTTTGCTGCTCAGACAGATCGAGTTCCTTTCCATAATAGATTTTTATGAAAGATTCCATTTCAGCTGTGGCGGCAAAAGCCCAACAGGAACCGCAACTGCCCTGGTTTTTTACGGAGGTAACCCCTTCAAGATCAACCCAGGATAAATTCGAAGGCAAAGGATCTTTATCCATTGGGAAAATTTTCAAATTCTGGTTGAGTTCCCGCTGGTATTCATCGGTTATGGTGTAACCGCTGCGCAGGTTCAGCCGATGCTCATCGGAAATGGTACTGCTGAAGTGATCATCCACTTCAAAAGAGTATCCATTGTCTTGGATTTCCTGACGGATTTCTTCAATGTCGGGTGATGGCAGACCAGCAGCCAAAACAAACCCGGGCACCAGAAGGGCCAGCATCAGAAACAAAGATATGGGACGAAGACCACCGGAGCGGTAATTGCTTACAACCAGAGACAGCATTGTTTTCCTCTCGAACAAATTGAGCGATGCAATTGGAGCATAAAGCGAACGGGCCATGTTATCCTCTAATTATACAGCATTTTCCTATGAATGACAATAAGTCATATTTGCTTATTTTCTTGATTTTTAAAGACTTACGCTTACTAATATCTCATTTGTATCACGATTTTGGCTCAAAATATGGAGACCGGGTCAAAATCGAGAATCGTATCGACTTTGCGGTAAGCCTCCTGCAAGCTGAAAAGGCATTCTTTGACCCACTGCCGACTGCGGGAATCAAGAGTTCCTTTGAGGATAATTTGCAAACGAAACCGGTCGTTGAGCCGGGGAAAAACTGCAGGAGCCGGCCCCATGACCTGAACATCCAAAGGGGATAGATTTTGACGCATAGCGTTGGCAAGTTGATCGGCAGCTTCCTGCACCGTCCCCAATTTTGGCCCGATAAGCCCCAGTCTTACAAGTTTTCGATAGGGAGGATAATTAAGAGCTTTTCGTACGGGCAACTCAGTTTCAAGGAAAGCAGTATAATCATGTTTGGCCGCTGCCAAAATAACAGGATGCTCAGGCTGATAGGTTTGGAAAATGACCCTGCCGGCTCCGGTCCTGCCACTGCGCCCGGCCACTTGAGTCAACAACTGGAAAGATCTTTCAGAGGCCCTGAAATCGGGCAATCCCAAACCATGATCTGCTGATAGAACCCCTACCAGGGAAACACCGGGAAAATGATGCCCTTTGGCAACCATTTGGGTGCCGATCAGAATGTCCGCCTCCTTATTGGCCACGGAGGTCAGAATTTTCTGATGGCTGCCCCGGCGCCGGGTGGTATCGTGATCCAGTCGCAATATTCTGGCATCAGGAAAAAGTGAATTCAAATTGAGCTCCACTTTTTCGGTCCCCCCCCCGGAAGGCAGAAACTCTTCACTGTTGCAGGCCGAACATTGGTCCGGAACATTTTGGCTATAGTCGCAATAGTGACACAACAGGCGGCGGGGACGAAGATGATACGTCAGGGCTATGTCACAGTTGGGACATTCAATAATTTCACCGCAATCACGGCACTGCCAGGTTCGGGCAAAACCCCGGCGGTTATAAAACAGAATAACTTGTTTCTTCGCTTCCAGGGTTTCATCAATGGCCTCGCGCAAGGCAGGCGATAGACCATCCGGTTGAGAGGTCCCTCGCATGTCCACTACTTCCACATGGGGAAGAACCCCGCCCATTCTTTGAGTCAGAGACATCAGACAATAGCGCCCTTTAACCGCGTTATGCATGGACTCCAAGTCAGGAGTAGCTGACCCCAGAACAACCGTGGCCTGATTGTGTTTCCCTCTGACCAGAGCCGCATGCCGGGCGTGGTACCGAGGAGTTTCGTCTTGTTTGTAAGAATTTTCATGTTCTTCATCGACCACAATTACACCAATGTTTTTTAAGGGGGCAAAAAGAGCCGACCGGGGCCCCACCACAACTCTAATATCCCCCCTGGCAGCAGCCTCATGCACCCGGCAACGTTGCCCTGCGGACATACCACTATGAATGGCTTCAACCTGATCTCCAAAACGTGAACGAATTCTGGTCAAAGTTTGTGGTGTTAAAGCAATTTCCGGCAAAAGGAACAGAGCATCCCGACCTTGTTCCAGAGCCTTTTCGATAATAGTTAAGTAGACTTCTGTTTTGCCGCTGCCGGTAACTCCATGCAATAAAATTGAACCGAATTTTTCCTCCTCAACCCACTGAGAAGCCTGGGTCACAACTTTTTGCTGAGCATGTGTTAAAGAAATATCGCCGGAATCCACCACCGGGTACTCGGGCGGTTTTACCTTTGATTTCCGAGCTCTGGTTCCTGGTTTGGGTGGATGAAAAAGAGGGATAACCTGCCCGAGAGGGAGGGCATAATAAGAAGAAATCCACTGAGCTAACTGAAGACGATCACCTTCAAGGCGGTATTCAGACTCCAGCACCCGGGCCACATTCCTAAGAACAAAGCCATCAATTTTTTTGGTTTCCGGATCCAGATCTTCAATAGAAACCACCAGGCCCAGGACTTTTTTTCGTCGTCCAAAAGGTACTTCAACCAGATCACCTTCGGAGACCGGACGGGAAGAATCATTTTCTTGAATATAGCGGTACGAGAAGTTCCCCTCAAGGGGTACAGGAAGAGCAACCTGAACCAGTTTCACAATGGATATCAAAAAAACTCCCTGCATCACAATGGACGATACTTATCAGGGAGTCACAGTAAAACATGCAGAGTGCATCGGCAACAATTCTAATATTTTGTACCAAATTTCAGCTACTGGTCACTCCAAGAACACTCTGGACCGCTCCAATAACTTTTTGCGGGCTGAATGGCTTGGTAATGTATTCATCGGCTCCTGCGGCATTGCCTTCCTCTCTGTCTTCGCGGCTGCTGCGGGCCGTCAGCAGAATGACCGGGATATTGGCAGTTCGGTCGTCTGCTTTTAATAGACGACAAGTCTCAATGCCACCTTGTCCCGGCATCATCACATCGAGAATGACCAGGTCTGGAATTTCACTGGCTGCCAGAGTAAAAGCATCTTCCCCATTACCAGCGGAAATAACATCGAAGCCTTCGGAGTGCAGGCTGAAATCCAGAATATGGCGAATGTTATGTTCATCATCGGCAATCAAAATTTTATGCAAGAGTTTTCCTCCGGTTCAGGGTGTTATTGCTACCCTCTGGGTATCGTCAAGAAGATAATCCCCCTGTAGGGGTTTCCTTATGATTTTATCATGCTGTGGCCATCGGCTTCCACCGAAGGGCCAATAAGTTCTCGGCAGTCGACTGATTCCTGCTGCAATACCATAATACGTTCATGTTGTTTTTCAGCATGGTCCAGGAATACACCTGCCATGCGGGGGCAATAAATTCTCCCGGCACCGGATCGGATTTCTGCCAGAGCCTGATCCAGCGAAAATGAAGGACGCCATGGGCGGCGACTCAATAATGCCGTCAGAGTATCGGTCAAACGTACCAAACGAGCACCCAGGGGTATGGACTCTCCTGCCAGTCCCATGGGATAGCCCGTGCCATCATAATTCTCATGGTGATGCAAAATGAGTTGACGAACCTTGGAATTGGGTTCAAAGGGTTTCAGGATTTCCAGACTCTGGGAAACATGCTCGCGCATCAGCGATTCTTCATGAGTATTGAACGGGCCCGGTTTGTTCAGTAGCTGGGGCGGCACCATGCTCAGACCTACATCGTAAAATTGCAGAGCGAAAGCCAGATGCTCTACTTCATCGACCGGCAATAGAATACTTCGGGCAGTTTCCAGGCAAATTTCCTGGCAGACGTTGCGCAAGCTTTCGTGACGTCTGTGCCCCACTAGCGTGGTGGCCCGCAAAGCAACCCTAACCGATTGAAAATCCTGAACACCTTTCATCCAAGTACTGTGGCGATTTAGCAACCCTGCCAAACAAGGAGCCATGCTTTCCAGGAAAACACTGTCGTCTTTGCCAAGAGCCCGACCATTAAATTTGTTATTGATTGAAACCACCCCAACCAGATCCGATCCATGCAACAAAGGCACGCACAGCAGACTCGGTGTGGAATATCTTGGCTCATTAAATTCCTGTCCGTGCCGGTTGTCGTCAGTAATATCTTCTATGAGCAATGTTTTACGACTGGCCCAAACCTGCCCGGCGTACCCCTGCCCTTGCCGAATCCTGGAACTTTGAACTACAGAATCAGAAACGCCAATACCCGCCCTGATGGCAAGATTTTCCCCTGATGAATCGGGAGTCATTAAGGTCACTGTTTGAACCCCCATGCTCTCGCTGATCCAGTGCATTAATCTTTGCATAAACTCGCCAGGCTCAAAGGGTGTGCCTCGGGAGAACCCCGCATCAGCAGCCTGCACTACAACCGGACGGCGCGGTAAAAGTACGGTGAATCTCGTGCCACCGGTTTCCCGGTTGTCAGCCCAAATACGACCATCATGGTGAGCCACAATATCCCGACAGATGGCCAATCCCACACCCTGTCCATTATGCTCACGAGTGGCCGAACCATCAACTTGATAAAAGCGATCGAAGATGGCTTCCAGCTGATCGTCGGGTATGCCAATTCCCGTATCTTCCACTTGCAACCGAACCGATGACGCCGTTTGCAAAACCCTCACAAAAATGCGACCACCCGCTTCAGTAAATTTGAAGGCATTGCTTAACAAATGACCCAGTAATTGCTGGAACAAAATTGAATCTACAGGCAGTGCAATGTTATTTGTATTGGATTCAACTTTGAGAATGATGTCATTTTGCTGAGCTCGGCTGCGCCAGGATGCTTCCATGCGATTAATGAGAGTGACCATATCTGTTTCAACAGTATTAATAGTAGGGCGGCCATTGGAAACTATCCCCAAATTCAGAATGTCGTCGATAATTTCCGTTAGCTTTTTACTCTCGTCGTTTATGACCTTCAGGAACTCGTTGCGCATTTCTTCGTTCATGGTATTCATGTTGGACTGCAACAGTTCCGTATAGGCAGATATGGACGTCAGAGGCGTTCGCAATTCGTGGCTCACATTGGCCACAAACTGATTTTTCATTTCAGACAAACTGTCCAGTTTTTCCGAAGCTCGGCTCAACTCAGCATTGTTGCGGGCAAGACTGTCATACACCCCTGCGGACTCAATGGCGGTGGCTGCTTGCTGGACCAGGAATTCCAGGTGCTTGATTTGAACCATGTCAGGGACCAGGCCTGTTTTGGGTGAATTCAAATCCAAAAACCCAATGACCTCGCCTTTTAAACTTATCAGAGGGACGACCAAACTGGTCAACTCCCGCCAATTACGATCAAATTCCACAGAAGGATCGTTAAGTCCTGGTACAAACTTTCCTTTGATATTATCGCCTCGAACCAGGAAGCAATTGGAATATCGATGTTCCACATGAGCCAGGGCTTCATAAGCTTCAAAACTGACTTGGTCGGCAATTAAATCTGGTTTTTCCTGTTCTTCAATTCCGGCGAAAGCCCGTGCTTCAAAAGCCTGGGTTTCCTGAGACCAGACATACAGCACCACCCGACCAAAGCCATTTATTTCTTCGATAGCCGAAACCACCTTCGGCAATAAATCCGGTAGGAATACCGTGGCATTTATGCGTGCCGAAACGCTGAGAATTTTTTCCAGGGTTCGGTTGGTTCCTGTAAGGTGTTTGGCCCGAGATTTCATTCTGCTGGCCACAGCAGCCGCTTCACCCAACTGAAGTTGTTGCTGGCGACATTGTTCCTGCAGTTTGACCTCATTCGCCTCCATCATGGAGCTGTTCTTTTCCAGCCAATTTTTGCTGGCAATCAACCGACGCCCCACCATAAAAGCCCAGACAAATAACCCAGTGCCTGCAACCAACAATACAACAACTACCGCTGGAACGGACACTGTTCCCAGGGTACCACTCATGGCAGCCTGCAGGGCTGTGTTGTTAAAATTGATTTCAGACAAAATTTGCATCATGGTTTTATTTTGTCTCCGACCGGGATTCAAGAATCTGATTGACTCTTGCCACCAGTTTGGCAATAACAAATGGCTTCCGCATGAACAAATTAGCTCCGGCTTCACGCATACGTTCGCGCGTTTCTTCATCGGCTTTTGCTGACAGAGCGACAATGACCGTGTTCAGGTAGTTCTTATTGCGGCGGATCAAACGAGTGGTATCCACACCATCAAGCTTGGGCATCATGATGTCCATTATCACCACATCGGGCTGAAAACTGGCCATTTTGTTCATGCATTCGATGCCGTTATTGGCGGTCATCACCTGATGACCATCCTGTTCGAAAGTTTGGGCTAATAAGGTGGTGATTGGCCTTTCATCATCCACAATGAGTATGCGAGCCAAATAGCTCATTCTCTCTCCTTAAATTCCGAACCCGGAAGGTCCATGTTGGTAAGGAATGCTCTCGGCATAATCCCTGTTTTTTAGAATATTCCCAAAGGCGGACACCACTTCAGGATCGAATTGGGTCGCCGAATTATCTCTTATTTCACTCAATGCATCGGAAGCCGGCAAACCTGCCCGAAAGCTGCGGCCTCGAGTCAGACTAAACCACGTATCGATGACAGCCAGCAGACGAGAGCCCAGAGGAATTTCCTCTCCCCGCTTCCCATCCGGATACCCTGAGCCATCAAATCTTTCATGGTGATGCCGAATAATTTCCGCCACTGAAGAGGCTGGCATAAGCGGAGACATCAAATCCACACCCTGCTCCACATGGCGATCAACTTCATCCCGTTCATCGAAACTCAATTCGGTTTCACCCAATAGAATTTCATCTTCAACCCTAGCCATACCGGCATCATGAAGGGCGGCCGCGTAGAGCAAATCAGCCACTTGGTCTTCAGGCAAATTTAATGATCGGGCCAAATCGCCCAGCATTTCCAGAGCTTCAGCTTCAGCTGTGGGAACACCATTTCGTCGTATTTGAATGAGAGTTCTTAACGCTTCGGTTGTTTTGGCTACCAAAGCCAGGCCAGATATGTTTTCGGTTTGGCCTGATCTCTCGTACAAGACCCGCAGAGCCATTACTGTGACCCTGGCCAAAATCATTGCCTGAACCTTCGCCGAAGACTCAAAACCCTCGCCAGAAGTAGGATTCTCAAGAATTAAGTAGCCTTGCTTTTCATTTTTACCCCAAAGTGGAACTATTAGGGTTTGGTCTTTTTCCGGTTCACCATCCGGATGCCACGACCAATCCAAATCCGCGCGCGCTGCCGATAACTCTGGATTCCGAATTTTTTCCCAGGAGGAGAAAGTGCCTTGCGGAAGTGATGTGGCAGAGTTTGTATTCAGTCCCAGAGCCAACACCGGACGAGGATTTCCGTGGGAATC
>JAAEOA010000415.1 GCA_024223715.1 bacterium
CTTATCCAGTTGTTGATAGAGCCATTCACGAATGGCCAACAACTTGTCCTTACCTCCCTTAGCAACACGATAGCGTCCTTCGAAACCCAAAGACAGGCAAAGGTACATCAGTTCCAGCAACTCGCGATTGCGGGTGGGAATTTCGGAAAGCTCTTTGAGCATAGAAAAGAACCGTTCACCACCGGAAACTTCCTGGTGAAAACTGCTCAGCAGACTCTTTTGCGCCCAACCACTGTCGCTACCCCATGGGGTGTTTAGAACCGCCTCATCGATTACGGTGCAGAGTACATAACGGGCTGTGTAAACTGTTTTCTGGTCGATTCCGTCAGTCAATGCCTGTTTTTGAAACTGATGAATCCCATTAGTCATCAATTGGTGAAGATCACCTGTGTTGACCTGGTCAGGAAAACTGCTGAGACGAGTCAGTAGCGCCAGCAGTCCCGAAGCTGCGTGCTCCAGTGGATTAAGATGGCCCAGGTGGTGAAGCTTCACTGGATCATCGGATGTCCGTGGTTTAGGTTGATCGGAAGGCTTATGCAAATCCGTACGGCGGCCGCCGGGTACTGGTTTAATGACAGTGTGGTCACTGAATTCCGGATTGGCGAAGGGATCATCTGGGTCCATAGCTATTTTCCAGGGTTTTGGTTTGGGTCGAGTGACTTGCTCTTGGATCGTTTAGCATTTCCGGTGAATGGACTGGCTGGAGGGGGAGGCTCGATGTAGCGAAATACTGAGGCCCCGCAGGTTCGATGATAGAATAATAGATGAAGGATAGTCATTCCGACAGTTCCTTGATTGCCCAAAATTCCAGCTCCATACCGGGAAATTCACCGGAAAAGAAGATCGCAAAAGAGCCAGTTACTTCCACGCCATTCCATATCTCGTTGTGTTTATCCATTTCAAAATAAGTGAATTCAGCATGATACGGAATCTGTTGTGGCGCC
>JAAEOA010000416.1 GCA_024223715.1 bacterium
ATGGCCATCACCATTGCCGGTGGTAGGGAAGCGTTAAGGCAACGGCCCTTCCTTACCCTGATGGCCTGTTCGAAACCGCCATTCGGCATCAAATATATGGACGTAGAGCAAATCATTTGGGCAGCCGAAATGGGCTTGCCCCTGCACTGTACATCCTTGCCGGTGGCCGGTGCCAATGCACCGGTGACCCCCCAGGGGATTGCCTTGTTATCTACCGCGGAAGTGGTGGGCCAGGCCATCATGGCCCAGATCGCCGGCCCCGGGACTCCGGTGCTTCTCAGCGCTTTCACCTATGCCAGTGACATGCGCACCATGCATGCCCTCATCGCACCCATTGAGATGGCAAAGGCCCGCCTTCTGGCTTCGACGGTGATCACCCGGGGCTATGATCTGCCTTGCCACGCTTTTTGTGGTGGAACGGACAGCCACATCCTGGATGCCCAGGCGGTTGCCGAGGAAGCCTATATGACCCAGCTCATGGCCATGTCGGGCGCCGTCATTATCGGGGATCTGGGTGCACTTGAAACCTGTATGATCGCCAGCCCGCTGTTGATGATTATCGCCAACGATCTGGTGGCCATGGCCAGGAAACTGAAGGAAGGGCTTGTGATCGATGACGAAACCCTGGGCTTTCAGGAACTGCTGGATGCAAATGAAAATGGGGTTTTCCTTGATTTGGAGCACACTTACAACCACTTCCGGGAAATTTGCAGCCCAAAAACCTTCAACCGCGCTCCCCGCGAACTCTGGGAAAAAGAGGGTGGTAAAGACCTGATAGCAAAGGCGCGGGATGAATACCGGACCCTCAAAGAAAAACATCAGCCTGTCAACCACCCTGAAGAGGTCTTAAAAGAGTTTGATGCCATTGCCGCAAGGGCGAGTAAGGAGCTGGCGGGCTGATGCGCGCATGCAACCCGGGAACCGCGAATATCATTTTGACGGCGTCCTATAATATATGTTAGTAAGGTCCGATACCCATTGGGAGGTTAGGCCCTTATCGGCTTTCATCTGACAACATGATGTAAGAGAATGAAGGTTTCAGGTTTCAGCAAATAAAAATTTCAAATCACAAATCACAAATATCAAATAAATGACAATGACCGAAATTCAAAATTCCAAACAATTGGCGTTTGATCTTATTTGAGATTTTGATATTGAGATTTGGAATTTAAATGGCCCAAGTTTAAGATCAGGCGGTGCTTGTAGTTTGTTATTTCCGGTTTATCTGGGTTAGGCATTTGCAATTCCAATTTTGGCATTGACAATTGTCCCGCA
>JAAEOA010000417.1 GCA_024223715.1 bacterium
ATCCTCGCCATAAGTATCCGCAAGGGTGAAATCAGGAGCTTCATTGCCAATGTTAATACCCACAGTGGGGCTTGGATTGTCGTTGTCAGGGGTGTCATCGGATTGCGAATTGCCACCATAAGCAAGGGAGTCGGGTTCTGAAGGTGTGGAGCAACCAGCAACCCAAATAAGGGCGCTGAGCAGGAGGATCGCGATAATAGTGGTTTGGCGTTGCATGTGAAACCTGTCCCTGATCGTGCGGAAAGCAATTATTCTGGTTCTAAACAGAGGAAGCAACAAGATACAGGCCGGATGGATGCTGGAGGGGTTATCGCAGAAGGAGGATGCGGGCTGAGGCAAGATTTGGCTGGCCGGAAATTCGCAAAAAATACGTTCCTGAGGGAAGGGACTGGCCAAGGTTATCAACCGCTTGCCACGTCGTTTTTTGCCCAGGCAATAGTTTTATGGAAGCCACTAACCGGCCTCGCAGGTCGTAAACCCCCGCGATAAACTCGCCGTCTGGAGACTTGGATTTATCGGACAACTGCAAGCCCAGCTCCAGTCGACCGTGAAAAGGATTGGGCCAGGTTTGCAGTTGGCCTCGGGCCCCGGGAAGTGGTACCGGCGACAGGGAGTTGGTCATTCCACAAAACAGGGACTCCAGCAACTCTTCGTACCCATTCAAACTATCGGGGTTGTGCACTCCGTTTTCATATGTGTGGAGCTCAAAATCCTCGGCCCCGACAGACTGCATGTGAGCCTCGACAATGGTTGAATGTACCGGAGGAACAGCATCATCAGCTAAACCATGATGGCTGGAAATGTGCAAATCAGCCTCCAGAAAATCGCACACCGACCAGATGGTCAGCAAGTGTCTGGCCTCGGCTAATTCCATTTGACCAGCTAAAAGAGGCTGGACAATTACCTGGAATAATTTTCTGGCCGGTCCGGTTTGGGCCTCGCCTGAGCCATCAACTTCGGCGTCGATTTCGGCTCTGATGCCTGGTTCCCGGAATTGGCTGGGGCCAAACAGAACCGCTGTGCGGGAAATGCGAGGATCTCTGACAGCCATTTGATAAGCCACATTGCCACCTCGGCTATGACCCTGGGCCGCCACGCGAGTACCATCGGCTTCGCTGATTAAACCCAAAGTTGCCGTGAGCATGGCCATGGAATCATCACAATCGCGGTTCCAGCAACTGGGTTCGCCTTCGCTGAATACATTGCCTAATTCGCCGCCTGAAAAGGCCTCTCCCCTATAAGTTGGGCTGACGATGAAAAAATCATCGGCCAGGCAGGCTGTGGGGAAGTTATCATCAAAATGCAGCGGGAAGTCGTACCAGAGACCATCGAAACCACCGTGAAGGAGCATGAGCACCGGATATTTTTCGTCGGGACTGAAGTTTCTGGGGTATCGCACCATTCCATATTGCTTGAGACCTTCGAAGTGGAAACTGACCCGGTCCATGCGGAAACCGTCGAGGTTGGCGCTGCGGTCGATGGCGGTATTGGTAACCGCTGTGGGACGAGTGGCCCAGTCGTTGCGGACAGCTTCGATTTCGGCGGAAGTTGGTGGGGCGAAAAGTAGGTCCAGGGCATTGCCCAATGGAGCGGCGAAGGCCTGGGTTGGTGCGCTACCTGAAAATAATTGCAGGTAAATAATCAACAAAAACGAAAAGATCGCTCCAAGGGTTCTAGCGAGAGTGGGCCTGTGCATGTATTAAACTCCAAGGTGGGCCTAATTGGGGCGAAATATGGCCGGGGCGATGATAAGAAGTTTGTTTACAATATTATAACAAAATTCCTGAAATCTGCATGGAATTTGTTAAAACAGCTCCATTTGGGATTATTAGTGGAGCAATCCACGAAACTCTGATTGTTTATCGGGCGACTGAAAAATTTGTTTAAATATCGTGGACCGTTAAGCTTTTATCTTATAAATCGAAGAGGCATTAAGGAATTATGATTCATTTTTTTTCAAGTGGTCGAAATAGGGCCTTAAAGCTGTCCATTGTGGTCTTTTCATTGGGTAAAGGGACATCTGAAAAAGGGGTGAAATTTACGAAGCCATGCACGGGGAATGTTGTGTCGTCGTAGCCGTCGCGAATCCAGGATGATATTGAATCGGGACTATCTGTTCCCCAGTAATTGTTGGTCATATCTATGTAGATGTTTGGTTCTTCAACATACCCACCGACATATACCAATAGGCCTTCATTTTTGAGAATGTGATTATTCTGAAAAACAGGGGTACAGGTCATAATATCAACACATTGAAGGGACGAACCCCAAAGAACATTATTCTCTATTAAAATATTATTGCAGGCGGAAACTAACAAATTAACAAAAACGCTATTGATCATGTTGTTAAATACGTGAAATTCACCAACCCCATCTAAAGATATACCTGTATAAATATTTCCCTCAGCCAAACAGTTCCCAATTTCACCCGAAGTACTACTGCCCCACAACACCCCTGTATCACCGCAATTCACAAAGTTACAATCCCTTATAGAAAAACCTGGCGTTGACCCGCAACCAAAACCCAGATTACAACTATAAAAATAACAATCCCTGACTATTACATTATGAGCACCTGAGTTGGTTGAGAGCGCTCTGCCTCTAAAATCATAAAACTCACAATTAGTAATATTTACAGGCCCTCTTATGGTATCAATGGCCATCCAGCCATTCTCAGCTTTTGAATCACGGAATATCAAAGACCCTGAAGATATTTCCACACATTTTGGAACTCTTAAAACCGTAACTCCCTGAACTATCAGCAAACCATCATCCACCATTGAATTAACAGACAATATCCCGACACAAG
>JAAEOA010000418.1 GCA_024223715.1 bacterium
ATTTACAAAAAAAGCAATTACCCCACCGCCACCCCATAAACCCCCACCAAAGCCTCAACCAACCCCAAAAAATTATACTCCTCAGCCACCAAGGCCCGCCCTGCGTCCCCCATCTCCCCCCGCCGCACATCATCCCCCAAAACCCAAAACAACCTATCAGCCAACCCATCAACATCCCCAGTTGGCGCAATATACCCATGAACCCCATCCTCAATAATCTCATCAATCCCTTTTATATCATACCCAACCGATGGCAACCCAGCAGCCATAGCCTCCAACAGCACCAGCGGCAGCCCTTCCCACAAAGAAGACATCACAAAAACATCAGCCGCCTGCATTACCGAATTCAAATTCACTAAATTCCCGGGCAAGAATACAAACTCACCCAAGTCCAATTCACCAATCAGACTTTCCAACTCATCTCGTTGTGGTCCATCGCCGCCAATAACAAGTTGGAAATCCTGAGTCTTTTCCTTCAATACAGAAGCAGCCCGAATGAGGTCAGCAAAGTTCTTTTGTTCACTGAAACGTCCGGCAGCCAGAATCAACTTCAATTCGGAATTGACCGGCAATCCTGCCCTCAAGCTAACAACTTCTTCTTCAGTCACCGGTTCTGGAATTTCCACTCCATTGGTAACCACAAAAATTTTCTCTGAATCCCTGTCACATGCCCCTAAATCTCTGATCAAACTGTTTTTCACCTCGGTTGAAACAGCAACGGTTCCAGCGCTTCTTTTCACTATCTGCTGGTAGGCCTTTTTCCGCATAAAAGACCTTACAGGGTTATCAGCATCCCCATATTTAAATTCTTCATTATTATGAATAGTCGCCAAAACCGGACATGTTTTCCGCAAGGAGAGAAGCAGTCCCCAGAAGTTAGCACCAGGCAAATGAGTTTGAATAACTTGCAAATTATTATCCAGAATCAAACCCTCGAGCAACCCCACCCCTCTCTTCAAAGACCGCAAAAAAGCAAAAGGATTATTAACAGATTCACGCACTAAACGAAGGTAATGAACAGAAACATCATCGGAAATCCGGTCACTCAGAACCCCGGGTTCACCTGTCACAATCAAATGAGAATCATGCCCCTGAACAGCCAATTCATTGGCAATTCGAACCGCCAGATTTTCAGCCCCACCCATCTCCATGGTTTCAACCAATTGTGCAACGGTCATTGGATTTTGGGAGCTGATC
>JAAEOA010000419.1 GCA_024223715.1 bacterium
GGCCAAAGGCAGACCCGGAATGATTTGTGCGGGGTATGCAACAGTGGATGAACTTTCAGGCAATACCCAGAATATTGGTGCCCATGATGATAAATTCATACCCGGGCTTCAAAAGCTTTCAAACGCCATCAAGGACAACGGGTCTCTCAGCGCAATGCAGATCAACCATGCGGGTCGATATAATTTTTCCTTTTTCCTCAACGGAAAACAGCCTGTGGCACCTTCTCCCTTAGCGTCAAGAATGACAAAGGAAACCCCGAAAGAAATGACCGCCAATGAAATTAAAACAACCATCAACTCTTTTGCGCAGGCAGCTTTAAGGGTCAAAAAAGCAGGGTTTGATGCAGTTGAAGTATTAAGCGGAACAGGATATCTGATCAGCGAATTCCTTTCTCCTTTAACCAATCAGCGCACTGACAATTACGGAGGAAGCTTTGAAAACCGGATGAGGTTCGGACTTGAGGTTGTAGAGGCTGTCAGGGACGCTCTGGAGGAAGATTTCCCTCTGATTGTCAGGATGAACGGCAATGACTTCATGCCCGGCGGAAATTCAAGGCTGGAACTGCAGGAATATGCTAAAGCCCTGTCAGACGGTCGGGTTGATGCCCTTTGCATCAATGTGGGATGGCACGAGGCAAGAGTGCCCCAAATCGTGACCTGCGTACCCAGGGGCGCTTTTTCATACCTTGCCAGGGGGATCAAAGAAAAAGTTAATATACCGGTTATCGCAAGCCACAGAA
>JAAEOA010000420.1 GCA_024223715.1 bacterium
ATCGGTGGTTTCAGTGGCCAAAAAACCCGAAAGACTGAGCGAAATTCCTGCAGCTGTACATGTTATCACAGCAGATGATATTAAGCGGATGGGATTTCCAAATATACCTGAAGCCCTGAGGATGGTCCCCGGAGTAAATGTGGCCAGAATCAATGCTATCTCATATGCAGTTTCCATACGTGGTTGGAATGGACGGTTTGCCGGTAAAATTCTGGTCATGATTGACGGCCGAAGTATATATTCGCCCATTTTTTCCGGAGTTTTCTGGGAATTTACGGATGTGGTGATGGAAGATATCGATAGAATCGAAGTGGTATGCGGACCAGGCGGGGCCATTTGGGGCGCCAATGCCGTAAATGGTGTAATAAATATAATCACCAAAAATTCCGGTCGTACTTTGGGCGGTTCGGTAACTGCCGGTGTTGGTGATTTCCACGAAAGATTGGGTGTGCTGCGCTATGGCACATCCTGGACTGGTTCCAACTATGTGCGCGCGTATGCCAAGATCAAGCAGCTAGGTGAGGCCACTCCTATTGGAATTGAAGACATCCAAGATGGGGGCTGGATGGCTTTGGGCGGATTTAGAAGCGACATGGCCATCAGTGAAACTCAGGAATTATCATTGCACGGGCACTTCGTAAAAGGAAAGGTTGACCAAACTGACCTGATTTACACCCAAATTGATCCTCCATTTGTGGGAACCTACAACGAGGGTATTACCAATAATTCCTATTCTCTGTTGGGTAAGTGGTCACAAATATTTTCTGAAGATTCGGACATTTCTTGCCAAGCCTATTGGGATAAACAAATTATTGAATACCCAGGCATCGATTTGGAAATTGATAATTTTGACATTGAGTTTAATCACCGATTCCGCACAGAAAAGCACGAAATTGTCTGGGGTTCTGGATATCGACTGATAGAAAGCAAATTTGGCAATACTTTCTCCATGGCCGTGTCTCCCAACCCAGGCCAAGACTGGATTTTGAACGCATTCTTTCAAGACAAGATTAACCTGATACATTCAAAATTTGATCTGGTGGCTGGCTTGAAAGTTGAATACGCAACTTTGGCCGGTAAAGCTGAATTGCAGCCAAATTTGAGATTGCTTTGGAAACCAACTGGCAATCAAACTCTTTGGTGGTCTATTGCCAGGTCTTCAAGATCCCCATCCATTACAGAGCGCGGAAGCCAAGTCACAACCCATATGCTTCCCGAAGGCTCCCTTGGACCCGATACTCCGGTTGCCCGCTTGGTTTATAAAGGTAGTAAAGACGGAAAAAGTGAATCAACCGTCACCAGTGAAATTGGCTATCGCACCATGCCGGCTAGCTTCCTGGCAATGGATGCAAACCTGTTTTACGCAAAGACAGATGGTTTATGGGGCGCAAGCCAAGGTGACCCCGAGATTGCCTTTTTTGAGGGACAACCCTATTTGCTGATTCCTCTGCCTGGTGGAAACACTCACGATTCCGACAGCTGGGGCGGGGAAATGGCAGTTGATTTCACCCCCGCTTCATGGTGGCGCTTGAGAACTGGTTGGTCATATATTCGCTGGTCCACCGATTTGATCAGCGATTTGGATGGTTCGGAAGCACAATTAATTTCGAGCAATTCTCCCCAAAACCAATTCCACTTGTGGTCATCGTTTGATGTTCTCGAAAACCTGGGTCTGGATGCCATCTGGCGATATGTTGACCCCATCGAAACCATGTCAGTAAGCGCTTATAATGAATTGGATTTGCAACTGAATTGGCAGGTAAAATCTGATCTGAAATTATCCATCTCGGGTAATAATCTTTTAAATGAAAACCACCTTGAATTTAGATCAACCGAAGTAGTTTCAAGTCAAATAGCAAGGATCCCACGGCACTGGCGCGCAAATCTAAGGTGGGAATTTTAGGTGTGGCCAATTAATCGTATCGTTCTGGGTTTTTTACTGGTTGTTTTTCTTGGGTTTATTCCTTTGGCAGCCCTAGCCCAGGACCACCCTGCACTTTCTGAAGATCAGGTCAAAGCAGCTTTCCTCAAACGATTCCTGCAATTTACCACCTGGCCTGAAGCTAACCATTTTGATCAAGAAACCCTTGTTGTGGGCATAATTGGAAATACGCCGCTGGGAAAAGAGGTGCTGCAATTAAATGGTTCAACAGTTGGCGATTATACCCTCGAAGTTCGATCCATTTCTTCAGAAACAGGTTCCATTGATCTTTGCCAGGCTCTGGTCTTTTGTGAGAAAATCGACAATCTTGATCGAGCATCCCACCCACTTTGGAAAAACCTTGGCTGGTTAGATGAAAAATCGGTCCTTCTTATTGGGGATGATGATGATTTCATTGCTGCCGGTGGATCCATCTCATTTTTCAAACAAGGTGATAGATTACGTTTCTCCATCAGTCAAAAAGCAGTAGCTCGCGGAGGGCTTAAAATAAGCAGCAAACTGATGCGCCTGGCCAAGGTTGTTAATTAATTTTCTGAATTGTATTAGAATTTTTCAAACATTTGATTTACTGAAATTTAACCATTTTTCCAAACAATTAAAAAGCAAATTCTGCGAAATTGGTTTGGTCAGGAAATCATCCATGCCCGCATCCAGGCACTGTTCCCTGTCACCATCCATGGCATGTGCAGTCAGGGCAATTATGGGTAGTTCCCTGTATTTTCCACCAAGTTGACGAATCTGTGTCGTAGCTTCATAACCGTCCATCTCGGGCATTTGGCAATCCATTAAAACCAGGTTGTAATCATTTTCTTTGACCATGGCGATTGCTTCTTTACCGTTGACTGCAAGGTCAACCGGAATATTCATTCGTTCCAGGGTTAAGCGACCAACCCGCTGGTTGAGAACATTATCTTCCACCAGAAGGATCAAAAGTTCATTTGAAGAAAACGAACCGGGTTCCAAACGGGTAGCCTCGCCTGAGCTACTTATTTCATCAGTTTTTCCTGGTTGGCCAATTGGCAACCTCAGAGATATTTTGAAATTGGAGCCCTGCCCCACCTTGCTTTCCACACGCAAATCCCCATCCATCAGGACAACCAGCTGTTGGCTGATCGCTAAACCCAAACCGGTTCCACCATAGCGCCGGGTCATTGTTTCATCGGCCTGGCAATAACGTTTAAAAATACTTTCAAGCTGTAGTGGAGCAATGCCAATACCACTATCGATAACATTAATGTTCCACAACACCTGATCTTGACCAACCAGTTTATAATTGGCTTTTAATTCAACCTGGCCGGATTCCGTAAACTTGATGGCATTGCCAACCAGGTTGGTCACTACCTGGCGAATCCGGCTTTCATCACCACAAACCCAGGGGGATGATTCACCGGAAATATCCACAATCAGTTTAAGATCTTTTTCGCGAGCATTGCCTGCCATCAATTCACCGACATCGCACAAAGTGCGGTCCAGATTAAAAGATCGCTTTTCAAATTCGATTTTGCCCTCATCAATTTTGTTGATATCAAGGACATCATTGATCACCGTCATCAATGAATTGGCCGATCGCAAAATTGTCTCCAAAAAATCATGTTGTTCTTCGGCCAAATCCGTTGTGGCCAAAATTTGGGCCATGCCCAAAACACCGTTAAGGGGAGTACGGATTTCATGGCTCATGTTGGCCAGGAATTGTCCTTTGGCTTTGTTGGCAGCATCGGCTTTTTCCTTGGCGACCGTTTTTTCCTCAATCTGGCAGAGCATGGCGTTGAAAGATTTTACCAGGTCACCTGTTTCATCATCACTGGTACGTGGTGCCCTGATTGTAAAGTCCTGACTTTTACTAATTCGCTGAGTGGCGTCGGCTAAATCAATAATGGGCTGACTTACCAGCTTTACCATTCGTTGGGACAAAAATCCCATAAACAGAGCCGCCACACAGCTAGCCAAAAGGAGAGTTAATCTGAATTGGTGCATTGCGGACCGGACCTGAGCAAAACTACTGATTACCTTGAGACTACCTAAAACTTCCCCTTCAAACTCAATCGGAACTTCAACTTCAAGGTTGTTAGAATCTCCGTTGATTTGTGGCGGCAAATCAGATATCTCTGATGCCTCATTTTTGCTGTTCTTCCAGGCGGCCAGAACCTCTCCATCGACACGATTAAGCGTTGCGCTTTCCATGTATTCCACATGTCTCAGGAATGACAAAATTCTTTCTGCTTCTTCACCATCATTGAAGGCCAAAGGGGCGACGCAGGCTTCGCCGATAACGGCGGCAGTTGTTTGAGTGGCATTTTTCAGATCGTTTTTAGTTGTGTGGGAATATTGAGTGAGCAGAACACCGCCTACAGCCAGGATGGATAAACCACTGACAACAAATATAATTAGCCTAAGTTTTTGGCGTATTCGCATTTTATTCTCAGTGGAATAGAGGGCCCACGGTTCAATACACTTCCTTTCATGAATATTTCGGTACAAATAGTAGAGAGTTTAGTCTGAATTTTAAACGGTTTTGAATTGACGCAATCTATAAGAGGCAGGATGCGAGTTGTTTACCCCTCTCCGAGGTCACCACGGGGTCCATTCGATTAGCTTTATCGACTGGAAATAATCCGGAAAACAACCAACGGAGGTGGGGAAAAAAACCTTCCCAATTGTTGTAAAGAATCCTATTCCCAGCGGGAAGCAGGAGACAAAGTTGAATAACTAATAACGAAAAGATCAGTTAAATAAATCTCAAAATGCTACAGTTTTAAATTGGATTTAACAAAGTTATGGGTATCGGAAATCACAGAATTTGACCGTGAGTTGCGTTGGCGGACTTTTTGGGACTAAAATTTGAACCCCGGACAAACAATTCTGGAGTTGCCCAATCCAAATCATCACATAAAAACGAGCCACCAAAAAAAGGTAAC
>JAAEOA010000421.1 GCA_024223715.1 bacterium
GAATCTGGAATTTTGGTTAGTCACAAACAGGAAAGATGTGGTCCCTGTTCAAATCAATGGTGTTCCCACAACAGATGAAAACGGACGATTGCTGGGCTATCGGGGTTCGGTAAAAGATATTACCGCCGAATTTGAATCCCGGGAAGGAATTATCAAGGCCAAGGAAGAATCTGACCTGACCAATCTTGAACTGGAAAAAGCCGCGCTTCGAGCCAACGGTATGGCCATGTCAGCAGAAGCGGCCAATGCGGCAAAAAGTGAATTTCTGGCTACAATGAGCCACGAAATTCGTACGCCTATGAACGGAATCATTGGTATGACCGATCTTCTTTTGTCTACAGACCTGAACTCTAACCAAGCTGAATATGCCAACATCGTATCCTCATCCGCGGATTCACTTCTTGGGCTTATTAATGACATCCTGGATTACAGTAAAATTGAATCTGGAAAATTGAACCTGGAATTGATTGCTTTTCAACCCCGTCAGGTTGTAGATGAAGTCCTGGACCTGCTCGGCATCAAAGCCAAGGAAAAGGAACTTAATCTTTACGGTAGTGTGGCCCCGGAGGTACCTCTTGTCAGTTTGGGCGACCCCACTCGCTTGCGTCAGATCCTGATCAACCTCACGGGTAACGCCCTAAAGTTCACCGAAAAAGGTTATGTCTCCATTTTGGTGGAAAACCAGCCAGGAGCCCCTGGAACACACAATTTCAAATTTTCCGTCAGCGACACGGGAATTGGCATTCCAAAGAAGAATATCAAGAAAATTTTTCAGCCATTCTCTCAATCGGACAGCTCAACCACGCGTAAATTTGGAGGCACCGGGTTGGGGCTCAGTATTTCACTGAAGCTTGTGGATTTAATGCATGGTGAAATAGACGCCCACAGCAAGGAAGGCCAGGGATCGACCTTCTGGTTCACCACTGAAATGAACGAACCAGACCCTCAGCAAACTGAAACCATTGTTGCTACCCGGAATTGGAATCAGATTCGTGATAACTCAGCTGGTAAAACAGCTTTGGTTGTTCATCAGCAAGAGCTGGCCGGAAACAGCACTTGTCAAAATCTCGGAACCCTGGGCCTGGAGACTCATTGGGTCGACAGTATTGAGAATGCCCAAACAATGATTGGAACGAGCGCGACCACTGATTTCATTTTTCTGGCCCTGGACATGCCCACAGGGTCAGGTCTGAACAATGCCGAAACTCTGGGGAAACTTGCCGAGTTGCCAAATACTGAAGTTGTGTTGATGGTTTCCGATATGGCCCTTTTGGCTGAAAAACAATCAGTGGGCCACCCCATGCTCAATTGCCCCACCAGGTTCCGCAATACTTGTGAAGTAATGAACAAAATGCTGAAACTGGAACCTTTCGAAATAAAAAACACTGAGAACCATTCGACCGGCAATTCCATTCCGGACACATGGCGTGAGGGAATAAAAATCCTCTTGGTTGATGACAATCTGGTCAATCAGAAAGTAGCTCTTGGGACTTTGAAAAAACTTGGATTCGAAGAGGCTGATACCGCTAGCGATGGTCAAGAAGCCGTGAATGCTTTTAAAAACGGAAATTACGATTTGATATTGATGGACTGTATGATGCCGGGAATGGATGGTTATCAGGCTACTGAAAAAATTCGCCAGCTTGAATTAGGCATGAGCCACATTCCTATCGTGGCCATGACGGCCAACGCGATGGAAGGCGACCGGGAGAAATGTCTGGAGGCCGGAATGGACGACTATTTGGCCAAGCCCATAAAGAAAAAGGCTCTGGACGAAATAGTTGAAAAACAAATTCAAATTTCCTGGAATTCAGAAACTCATACCGGGTAATGACCTTATAGAGCTTCACGCCCCAAAGGCATGGTCATGCACCGACACCCTCCACCACCACGAGCCAGCTCTGAACCATCGATGGTCACCACACAGCGCCCCATCTCATCCATATTTTTCCCGTTTTTCAGCAATTCTTCGGCTTTAATAACTTCAAAGCCTGCCCCATCAAGTTCATCGATGGTATTCTGATTTCTGCCATAGCCAATAACCTGCCCCGGAGCCAGAGCAAAGAAGTTGGCGCCACTGTGCCACTGTTCGCGCTCCTGCAACCATCGGTCCGTACTTCCCCCGCAAGCCACCGCTTCCATATCCATGCCCAATTTGCCCAGCGCCGTCAGCAGATTGTCTTCTTCCTGAATGCTGACCACTTCGCCATTTTCGATTTCTATATGCACCGTATCGTAACGATGAGTCTGCATAATCACCGGTTCGAAAACCATGCAACAGCCTTCGTCCAGGAAAGTGAAAACCATATCCAGATGAATGAACGATTCGGGTGTTTGAGGCAATTCCTGCACCAGAAGGTGTTGATGATAACCCTGTTCTTTTATCCTCTGAATCAAAAAATCAACCGCTTTAGCCGAGGTCCGGGCACCAATACCAATAAGAAGGATCTCAGGAGAAGCCACCAGAATATCGCCCCCTTCAATGGTCACTTCGTCTCCAGCAGCCCCAAGGCGAGCCGGATTCACCGTACGGGCGTTAAATGAAGGGTGGTAATCGAAAATTGCCTCCATGATACGAGTTTCACGTCCACGCACCCGGTTGGCCATTCGCGAAATCAGGACCTGGTCGCGAACTGTGACTGCTGAATCACGTGTGAAGAAAAAATTGTGCAAAGGAGGCAGAGAATAACGATCCCGACTGAGGAACCGAGACAGGTTGTCCTTAACCAATGGGACTCCCTCGATCAACAGTCGGGAAAGCTCATCATTATTAACTTGCAGCAGGTCTGCTGCCACGTCAGCAACACCTTCGGCCTCACAAATTCTTCTGACCAGACTCTGACACACACGCGTATTGCTGAGAATATCCGACAAAAGGTCCCGAACCTGAAAAATCTCTGCTCGCTGGGCCAGCACGCCTCGTAATTGGGCATATTCCTTGCGAGCAACTGAGAGGTTGAGGATGTCACTATAAAGTGCTCGTTCGGCTGTTTCAGGGGTCATATTGGCAACTTCGGGGCCAGGTTCGTGCAAAAGCACGCCAGTCAGGCGGCCCACTTCTGAGCCAACGTTGATATCAAATTTATCAGCCATGCCAATACTCCAGTCAGGATGCGGGACAATGAATTCCGAAGCAATAATACAACCCGGTCCCTTTTGGGGCAACCCTAGGGAATTAAAGAAGAAAAAGAAGACTCAAGAAACCCTTATATGTGCCGAAACCTATCATCATGGAAATTAACTCAAGAAGGGATTTTAAGGTGAAACAGCGCAACCGCCCCAGAAAAAACACACCACACCACGTAAAGGTCATTGACCAGGTGTCGGGAAAAGTGGTGGGCCGAGTAGTAGATATTACTGCCGATGGCCTCATGCTTATTAGCAAAAAGGCCCTCGATCCTGGAAATATTTTCCAATTAAGGATCATTTTACCTCGTATGATGGATGGAAAAGTGGATATTCCTGTGGAAGCTGAAGCTGTTTGGTCCAAACAGGATAAAAACCCCAGTTATTTTCAAACCGGATTCAGATTTGTCAATCTGTCCGGAAATGACGGATACCTGTTGGAGGACGTCATGCATAGAATGAATTTGGTTGGATAACTTTCAGGAAAGGGCAAGCCATGGCCAACAACGGAATACTTTTAGAATCAGGGACCAACGAAGTTGAAATCCTTGAATTCGTAGTGAACGGTCAACCATTTGGTGTCAACGTTCTTAAAATTCAAGCTATCGAACAATTCGATCCTGAAAGGGTTACCCAAATCCAGTTATCCCACCCCTCCGTAGTGGGGACACTGTTGTTCCGGGAGAACTGCATCACCTTGGTGGACCTTTCCCTGGAAATGGAAAACGAAATAGCGTCGGATGCTTCTGGCGATGAACAGGTCATTCAAGCTGTGGAGACCGCCATTAGTAACAATAATTCTCAAACACCCAACGGACAGAGTGACCCCACAGGAAACAAGCTGATTCTGGTTATGGAATTTAATTCCATGAAAACGGCTTTCCTGGTTGACGGCGTAAACCGCATTCATCGCATGAGCTGGGAATCCATCAGCCCACTGAGTCCGTTCCTTGCATCCACGGAAAGTAAATTCACTGGCTCCATGCAAATTGAAGAGCGGGAAATTCTGATTGTGGATATGGAAAAGGTCGTTACGGAAATTCTGCCCAAGGGTCAGGAAACCTTTGCAATCAGTGATTCCGATGATAGCCCTGTCCGCTCGCAGCGTGCGGAAGTAACAATTTACCTGGCTGAAGATTCCACCGTTATTCGGGACAAGGTTGTCAAAGAGCTGGCTCGCGCCAACTACACTGACCTGAAAACCTTCCCCAATGGCTTGGCCTGCTATGAAGCCATTAAGGCAGTCAAAAAGCAATCAGTCACCGACGACAAGCCTATTACAAATTACTTTAAGGGTTTGATCAGTGACATTGAAATGCCGGCTATGGATGGATTGGCTCTCTGCAAAAACATGAAAGAAAGCCTTGGTATAAAGAACATTCCGGTCATTATGTTCTCTTCACTTATTAACGAACAAATTGCGCGAAAATGTGAAGATGTAGGAGCCGATTCTTACATTACCAAACCGCAGTTTACGCAATTGGTGAAGCTGCTTGATCAGTTTGTTTTGGGAGTCGAGCCCGAAGAAGACTGATTCCTGTCGATGGTACTAACTCCCGGATTTGTTTCCGGGAGTTTTTTTTTACTGTTTATTTGTTTCACTGTTTTTTTTGTTTCTCCTTGAATAAAACATACCTCTGCTGGTTAAATCATCGTTGATCAGTTCTGACGAACTCATTTTCAAGAACACTGACCACGGAGACATAACATGAATTTCGATCCTGCCCTGATATGGTTCCTGATTGGTCTCGGATTGATATTTTCCGAGTTCATTATTCCAGGCATTATTCTCGTGTTTTTTGGCATGGGTGCCTGGACTGCTGCGGCCACCACCTGGCTGGGATGGTCTCCTTCCTGGACCATGCAACTTCTTGTTTTTACCATCAGTTCAGTTGTTTATCTGGTAGCGCTGCGCCGTTGGTTTCAGGCCCGATTTGTTGGCTTCGAAGAAGACCGGCAAAACCCCACCGACAATTTGGACGAATTTAAGGGCCAAACCGTAACCGTTATCGAAGACATTGAGGTACCCGGTGGAGGTCGGGTTGAATTTAAGGGTACCCAGTGGAGTGCTTTGAGTGAGGTCCCCATTCCCGCCGGGCACCGGGCCCGAGTGACTGGAGTGGACAGCATTAAACTGTTAGTGGAACCTGAGTAAATTAACTGCTCTGCCAAGAAGCTTTACCTGAGAGTTTCACCTGAAGACAATAAACAAATGGAGGATCAAAATGTTTGGACCTATCGTTGCTGCCGGATTGGCTGCCTTAATCATCATTACCCTGCTCAACACTGCCCGCATTGTGCCCCAGAAAAAAGCCTTCATTGTGGAACGGCTGGGTAAATATTCCCGGACTCTCAATGCCGGTTTTCATATTCTGACACCTTTTCTCGACCGTGTTGCCTACAAGCACTCCCTGAAAGAGGTGGCAGTCGATGTGCCACCCCAAACGTGTATTACCCGGGACAACATTGCCGTTGAAGTTGATGGAGTGCTCTACCTTCAGGTAACCGACCCGGTAAAAGCCAGTTATGGCATTGAGAATTTCCTGTTCGCTTCAACCCAGTTGTCCCAGACCACCATGCGTTCGGAAATTGGTAAGCTGGAGCTTGATAAAACCTTTGAAGAGCGGGATCTCATCAACAGCTCCATTATTGCCGCTGTGGACAAAGCCTCCGATCCCTGGGGCGTAAAAATTACCCGTTATGAAATCAAGAACATTCACCCACCAAGAACCGTTACCGATGCCCTTGAAAAACAAATGCGGGCCGAGCGGGAAAAACGGGCGGCCATTGCCCTTTCCGAAGGTGAGCGTCAATCAAGAATCAATGTGGCTGAAGGTGCCAAACAGGAAGCTATCATGACTTCTGAAGGTGAGAAGAGAAAACGCATCAATGAAGCTGAAGGTCTGGCTGAGGAAATAAAAATGGTTGCCATGGCCACTGCCGAAGGTATTCGGGAAATTGCCACCGCCATTGAACAACCTGGCGGCAGCGATGCGGTGAACCTGCGGGTGGCCGAACAATACATTGGTGAATTTGGCAATCTGGCCAAGGAAGGCAATACCATGATCATTCCTTCGAACCTCAGCGAGGTGGGAAGCATGGTTGCTGCGGCTACCAGTTTGATTAAGCAGACCAAATAATTTGTTATTTCAACAGTGAAGATAACCCCCCGGCTGCAATTTTCAGCCGGGGGAGAATTAACTAAGTGACAGATCGGGCATCACGGAACCGCCTTGAGAATAGTGCCCTTGACTCCCACGACCAGCCAGCTACCTGATTCCAGTTTCACCGCACCCAACAGATGATGGGCGGTTGGAGGCTCTTGTCTGGTCCAGGTAGTTCCGCCATCTTTGGTGCAAAAAATACTACCATAATCACCAACAATAATCCCATTGCTTGCATCGTGGAAACAGACGTCATGAAAATGAATATTCCCGAGTGAAGGCTGAGATGACCAAGAAATGCCACCATTGGTCGTGGTCAGGATCGAGCCGCTGTCACCGACAACGTAAGCGAAATCATCAGACATATATTGGATATCCCTGAGGATCGTGGTCACACCCGAATCCCGGGATCTCCAGTTAAGCCCCCCGTCCTCGGACATCAGTATGGTCCCATCGAAACCCACAGCCAAACCGGTGTTGGAATCTGAAAAGGCTACATCCAGAACCCACCGAGAATCTTCATTCACAAAAGCCCAGGTTTCTCCATCGTCTGTGGAACGAATTATGCCGGCCAAACCGCAGGCCAACCAAACACCAGACCCGAGACTAGTGACGCCAACCAGGCTCCTGTCCGTTGGACTGGTCAAGTTTTCCCATTGATTGCTTCCGGTTTCGCTTTTCAAAATCTGCCCTATCGACCCAACGGTAATCCAGATTCCCCCCGAGGATACAGCAACATCATTAAACCCGTAGCTATTGGGGAGGTGATCCTGGAACCAGTCTTGACCACCATTTTCAGTTCTTAGGATCAAGTTCCCCGCTCCCACGGCAACACCATAATCCGAGTTCTGGAATTCCACAGATCTGATAGTGTTCTGGTTGCCCTCGGAAAAGAACTCCCAGATTACACCTTGGTCATCGGTCCGTACCATGGAGCCACCTTTGCCTACCGCCGTTCCGGACAGGGCCCCTGAAAAGGAGACACCGTAAAATTCCTGATAAGTCCCTGTATCTTGGACACTCCAGGAAATACCAAAATCCACTGATCTTAAAAATTTTCCCTCGCCAGAAATGAATACCGCTCCGGTATCGCCGATGGATTCGATGTCAAATAATGAGATATTGTGACTGGTTCCCGCTACGTCCCAAGAAAGCCCGTCATCAACGGAACGGTAAACGCTTCCTTGGTGTCCGGCAGCCAACCAGATATCTCCTCCCAAGGAGGCCACGCTGCACAAATAATCTGCCTCAATGGTTACTGTATCCCAAGTCTGCCCATCATCAGATGAACGCAGAAAATAATCTTCGAATGCCACCGCAATGACCGTACCCTGGGAATTGACCCTGATAGCGTATAGGCCATCGGTGGTGATTCTCTGGGTATCCCAGGTCGAGCCACCGTCTGTCGTACGGAATACATTTCCATCGTAATCGACTGCATAACCGTTGTTGACGTCTTGAAAGCATACACCTTGGTAAAAGCGAGAGTTATCTGGAGCGATGCAGACCCAGCTTTCTCCCATATCCATGGTCTTCAGGATGTGGGACTGACCTACGACATAGCAGGTATCATCAAAAAGTTCCGAAATGGAAAACAGGATTTCTCGGGTCCCGCTCGAAAGCCGTGTCCAGTTGGTACCTCCATCTTCGGTTTTCAGAATCGTTCCACCTCGACCAGCGGCAAACCCAGTGTTTTCATCGAAGTAGCGGACATCGAAAAGATCGTTGCCCTGGGGTAGAGGATTCACCCAGGTCCAGGTAAAAATGTCAGATTGTTCCGTTGGATCAGGGCCTGATTCGAAGGCGCAGGCCACCAAGAGGATGGACAAGGATAGGCCAAGCAAGGCAAGAGTGAGAGACTTGTTAATCCAGCTTAAATTTTTCAGCCGGTTTTTTTTGTTATTCAACACTGGCTGTTCTCAACTCTTCCGCTGACACCCCAGAGTACTCCACATACTCAGCCGGTTCCCGGTCAGTAATACCAGCGGGAATAGCATTTTGCAGCCGCTCCCAACTGGCTTCATCGAGTCCCTCAACAAAATCAGCAAAGCGACAGTTGTTTTCATCGGCAGGCAGATAGTGCCGATACATACCCACAATGGCCTGCAACATGGGCAGATACGGTTGCAGGTCTGTGGTGGTGGATAGTTCGTCGCTGTCGATCCAGGCGACAGGCAACTGCACAATGGAATCGGGACGGCGAACCATGGTTTTTATGAGCAGTTCAATATCGAAGGCGAATTTCTTTTCCAGCATATCGGGCACAATGTCGCGCACGGTGGCGGCGCGAAAAGCTTTGAACCCGCATTGCGTATCAATGATTTCAGGAATGTTGGAAATGATGCGCTTCCACAGGTAAATGAAAAGCTTGCCCCGAGTATTGCGAGTGCCTTTTTTGATGACCACGGATGCAGGCAGCCTTCTTGAACCAATGGCCGCATCGTAACCATCGTTGAGAATGCCGTACATTAAAGTCCCGGATTGGCCAAGGTGGGTGGACAAATCCGCATCGGTAAAAGCCACAACATGATTTTCCTTGTCCTGCTGAGCAGCTGTCCACATGCCCAATTCCACCGACCCGCCTTTCATGCTTTCGGAAGTGTTATTCAGACCCGAGACCACTGGCAGTTCTTCCTTGATGGCCTTTTCCAGAAATAGGACCCTGACTTTGTCGGACAGATTATCCTGATCGATAATCTTCTGGGCTATGTGCCCACTGCCTTCTGGACAACCGTCATCGACCAGGAAAAGATCCCAAGTCAGATTTTCGCGACCAGCGAAAAGCCATTCCAGCTGGCTGCCTTTGCGGCGAAGAAAGCCTTCCCCACCGGGAATTTCACCTTCAGCCAGACTGCGTTGGTTTTCCTTGTACCTGGCACCGACC
>JAAEOA010000422.1 GCA_024223715.1 bacterium
CATCCCTGCGTTCAAAGGTAATCAGGCCCGTGGTGCCTTCAAACCTGGTGTCCTTTAGTCCCGCAGCCACATCTTTGGGATCGGATGATTTAATCCGCTCCATGGTCTCTGCCAGAATCATCACCTCGTCATACAGAAAAAGGGCGAAAACCGGTGGATCCATATTGTATTTTGCCTTGTAAGCTTTTTTAAAGCTTTCACCCAGGGGAGACAGCTTAAGCTTATCCGACTCAAAGGTAGCGTAGGTCACACCGACACCCTTATCGCCCAGAATTTCCTGAAAGGCCGGGTAGGTGGGCCAGTCCCAACTGCAAAGGATCTGCATCTCGGGTGCAAGGCCGATTTCACGGGCCTGTTTGGGTATCAGGTTGGTGGCCTCATAAACCGCGGCGATAACCAGGAGTTCCGGCTTGGGTGATTTGGCTTTCAGTTCCAGGAGCTGGGGTTTAAGATCCGTTGCCTCCTGGGGGTAGCCGATACTGTAGACGTTAATTCCTTTGGCCTTGGCAATTTTTTCCAGGTATTCAGCAAAACCGGTCCCAAAGGCATTGGTTTCATACATGATGGCCATGGTCTTGAAATTCTTTTCAATATAAGGCAGTGCC
>JAAEOA010000423.1 GCA_024223715.1 bacterium
ACTATACTCCAAGATCATGGAAATCCTGGAAACCGAGAAATTTACCCTACAGGCAGTAGATGGATCCCATCTAAGATTTACCATTTTCACCGATGGTGAAATCACAAAGGATGATATCCCACCCACCCTTGAGTTCATGGACCAATACCATGCCCCTGTCCCAGTATTACTGGTCCGTGAAGGCTCTTACACCCTTTCCTTATTGGTTCTGATTGCCCTCCGCCAGGAGGCAAAAACAAGAATCAAGGCGATGGCCTTCATAGATCGCAACCACAAAGAAACTATCCTCACCAAAATTGCCAAACACACCTACATGAAAGATGCTCGAGTGAAATCCTTTGACAACGAACCGGATGCGTTAGATTGGCTTGCACAGTTTGGTAACCTGCCGACCAAGCAATCTCCCAGCAACGCAGATTAAGGCCTAATACAAAATATGCCATACCAAAACGTGGCGGATAGCAGTGCACCTGCTGCGGTCCGGCACTTCTCAGTGCAGAATCCTGTGGCTGACCAGTTACTGAACAGTTCCGGCTGATTCACATGGTTGGGAAAATCACCCTATCATCCAGCCTGACGGCACTGCATGGCCCACTAGGGACTATTAAGAGCGTTGTCCCCATTTTTTTCAGCGGTAAAGTACAACCAGAGAAAACCCGAAATCCCGGCCAGGGCAGAGGCCAGAAGAATCCCGGTTTTGGCCATCAGTAGATCCTCAGCATGGTGGGCAAACCCCAGTTCGGCAATAAATATCGACATGGTAAAACCGATGCCACCCATAAACCCAACACCAACAATATGCTTAAAGTTCAAGCCATGGGGAAGAGAGGTCAAACCAAACCTTACGGCAAGCCAGGAGAAACCGGCAATTCCAATCAGCTTTCCGCCCACCAGACCAGCCGCGATGCCCACCGAGA
>JAAEOA010000424.1 GCA_024223715.1 bacterium
GCGAGGTCCATCTCCATGCCATCATGCACTTCTCCAGCCATGTCTTCATCAGCGCCAATGGCGGCATCGAGATCGAGGTTGTCCATGCTATCGTTTTCCAGGTTTGTATCTTCAGGTGCCACGTAAGTCCTCCGGTATGCTACTGCACGACCAGGTCGGAGAAATAAATGTTCATCAGAGTTCCTTCAGGCATTTTTTCGTCCATGCGCCGGAAAATTTCGTCGCGCAGGCCTTTTTTGCCTTCTGGTGTAGAAATTTCTTCAGCTGTTTTCCCGGATAATGTCATGATTACCATATCTCGCAGCTGGGGTAATCGGGAAGAAACGACTTCTGCGATCAAAGCATTGGGAACTTCCACATTGATGTTAATTCTCAGATAGCGAGGTTTTTTAGGATTGCCGGCCAAGGTGACCACAATATCCTCCAAATTAACCAAAACACCCATTTCGGGCATTTCTGGTGCGGAATCTTCCACTTCTGCACCATCCATTGCAGCATCTTGAACACCCAATTTTGGTACAATCAAAAACTGGGTCAGGCCAATGGCCAAAACCGCTTGCACAATAACAATGATGCCCAGAACAATGGCTTTGTTTTCAAAAAGGCCACCTTTGGCTTTTTCTTCAGTTCCTTCAGTTTCTTCTTTGTCAGCCATGAATCAATTCTCCTTGTCAGGGCTGTTGTTGTCCGGTCAGGGCTCCAAGTTTTCCAGTCACCGGGTTGATAATTGGTCGCACCGGAATATTTTCTTGCTTTGTTGCTTCCGCATTTGGCTGGTTTGCATTCACTTCTTTGAAAGGCAGCTTTCCAGTTTTGGGAAGATCTTTTTTGTCCAATTGCAGGAATATCTCCACCCTGCGGTTCTTTGAGCGTCCCTCAGCTGTGGCATTATCTGCCAGGGGCCGATGTTCGCCAAACCCCGTTGCTTCAATTTGCTCCGGTGGCATACCCAGGCTTTGGAAGTATCGTGCCACGGAAACTGCACGAGATGCGGAAAGCTCCCAGTTCGATGGGAATTTGGAGGAATTAATGGGAATACTGTCTGTATGTCCTTGAACTCTAACCTGATAAGGGAATTTGGTGAAAAATCCGGATAATTTTTCAAGCACCCCTTTAGGCTCATTTTTTAGTTCAGCACCACCACTATTAAACATAAAAGGTGCGTTGATGCTAAATAGGACTCCGTCATCGGTAACCTTAACTTCAACCTGATCCTGCAAGCCTTCATCGAGAAGCAATTTTTCAACAGCCCGCACTTCGTATAGGACTTCAGCTTCTTCCTGGGGATTGTGGTTTGGAACAATGGGAGTATTAAATTCAATAACCGATTCCGGGCTGCTCATTACACCAAAGGCGTCAGCAAGGGAAGCGGCGGCCTGATTAAACTTGGTTTCCTGCATAGATGAAAACGAAACAATGAGTACAAAGAAAGTGAGCAATAGACTCATCATATCACCGTAGGTCATGACCCAATCGTCAAGGCCCTGTTTAATGATGATGTTTTTACATTTCTTTGCCAAAGCAGGCCTCCCAGTGCCGCCCTGTCGGGTTTAAGACCCAGGAAGTTTGGGGCCAGGTAAAATTCCGGCCAGTAATATTCCAGTCAAACCCTCAGGCTGCTTTTTCCTCACTCTCAACCGCGGCACGTTCCGTCGGCGACAGGAATGATTTTAGTTTTTCTTCAACAATACGAGGGGAATCGCCACTTTGAATGGCCATTATTCCCTCAATAATCATGGCTTTGATTACCAATTCTTCCGCAGAACGGATTTCCAGTTTGCCTTGCAGAGGGATAAAAATGGCGTTAGCCAGGACCGCACCATAAAAAGTAGTAATAAGAGCGGTTGCCATACCCGCACCAATTTGGGTGGGGTCTTCAAGGGATGAAAGCATGTTTACCAGACCAATCAAAGTACCAATCATACCGTATGCAGGAGCAAAGGTGCCCCCCATTCCCAGAAGTTTGGCACCATCCGAATGTCTGCTTTCAATTTGTTCAACATCTGTATCCAGAATTTTTTCCAGCAATTGAGGATCGGTGCCATCAACCGCGAGCCGCAAACCTTTTCTCAGGAAAGGGTCGGTTTCATTTTCACTGTCCTCTTCGAGGGCCAACATACCTTCACGCCGGGCACGTTCGGCATATTTAACCATTTTATCAATCACCAGGCTGGGTTCATCTAGAGCAAACATGAATGTTTTGCCCATTACTTTACCCAGAGCCAAAAATTTCTTCAAAGGGAAGTTTATCAGCAGGGCACCCATGGTACCACCAATTACCACTGCCACGGAAGGCATGTCGATAAATCCGCTCAGACTACCACCGAGCAGAATAGACCAAACAATGAGTCCAAATGCGGCAACTAGGCCGATGATTGTTGCGAGATCCACTCTATGACTCCTGGTTTCCCATTATCGTCTCCGCTTGTCCTTGGGTTCGCCTTCAAAAACTGACCCTGTTCCCCCGGTGGGAATGGGGTAAATTTTTGCCATGGATCGGTAGGAAACAGCCATTTGAATAACCGTGTCCATATCTTCCAGAACCATGATCTTTCTACCAGTGGTTAAGCTAATTAGAGTGTCGGGAATGGTTTCCACGAACTCTATCAAATCTGCATTCACCACCAGTTCTCTACCATTAAGTTTCGTTACTTTTATCATGACCTTTAGCTCCCAGTTGCCTGAATACGAAGATTTATTGCCCGACAACTGGTAAGTTCTATCGAGGCAGGCCGACCTGACTTAACGGGCCGGCCCTGATCGAAAAATTAATTAGCGGACAAGGTTGACCAATTCCTGGGCTACTTTATCGGCTGTGGTAATGACTCGGCTATTGGCTTGGAAAGCGCGTTGAGCCACTACCAGATTAGTGAATTCTTTGGCCAAATCCACGTTGCTGGTTTCCAGTGCTCCGGGGACCAGAGTGATGCCATTACCTGTTCCAGCAAACGTTTCCACCGGTTGTCCGGAGTTACCACTCCGACGGTAAGTATTATTTGCTTCGCGCATGAGTCCATCGGCGTTGCTGAAGGAAGCCATGCCAATTCGGGCAATATTACGCATCGTATCGTTGCTGAAAATTCCCGTAACGGTACCGGTTTGGTCGATATTGAAATCGACCAGGCTACCTGTGCCATAACCATCTGCAATGCCTTGAAGGCTGCCCGAGCCAGCAAACTGAGTCAAGCCAGTCAAGGCTCCCACTTCACCGTAGTCAATGGTCAGGCTCACCATATCTGCTCCGGTGGCCCCTCCCACATTGGGATCAAAAGTGATGCCGGTGGCGCTGTTGTCGTATGAAAAGTTGGAAATGGACCCATTGGTATTAAAACTCACGGTTCCGCTTCCTCCAGAGGTAATGGTTTCGCCACCATCCATGGCTGCATTCCAGGTCCATTCATTCAAACCAGGCAATTTTTCAAATGTGAAGTTGATGTTGTGCTGATTCCCCAGACTGTCATAGGTAACGGTTGCCATGGTGAAATCAGTTTGATCTACAGCTTCCTGAGTGGTTCCGAATTGAGCTACAGTATCAAGAGCGGAATTCTGAATGCCCTGTTCTGTAATGGAAATAGCGCTAATGGCATTGGTTGTGCCGGGTTCACCAGTAATAACCATTTCACCTGTACTATTAATTTCAGCTGGAGTGGTTGTAATACCCAAGTTGCTTTGCAATTGAGTCATGATGTCGCCCAGGGTTGTTCCTGCTGCAACGGTAAGACTTGTCGGAGTGCTGGTTTCACTGCCAACAGTTCCGCCAATATCAAGAATATCTCCTACGCCAAAATCAAGAGCGCCACCGTCATTATTATAAAGGTCGGTGGCCAGAGTGGTCTCGTCAGCATAAGCCAGGACCTGGGAACTGCTATTGGTTGCAGCATCGGCAACATTTCCAAAACTGAATAACGAATTGAAAGTACTATTGCCTGAAGTGGAAAGTGCCATGTTGGAATAGGTGGTTCCGTCACCGGAGTTGTTAATAACTTCCAATGATCCATCAGCAGCCACGTTAACAGTGGAAGGGTTACCTTCAGCAGCTAAGGCAGCCTGGATTTCTGAAGCCAGATCGGCAAGAGTCATGGTCGAAGTTACGGAAATGGTTGTTGTTGAAAGAGGCGCCAGGGTTGTTGAGTTGGTTCCTGTGACAGAAATTGAATCTCCCTCAGACAAACCCAAAGGCAAGGCGGTCAGCAAATCAACACCTGTACCTGGAGTGCGCCAGGAGCCACTTGTTTTTATGGTCCCTTTGGCATCACTTGCACTGTCAAGGTTGCCCATCATTTCAATGGATGAAGTTGGAGATGCCGGAACAACTAAACCCGGGTCAATGTAAATGTCGGTCAATGGGCCAGTGCCCAATACGCCGTCTGCATCGGCCATTACACCCTGCACACGTAAACCAGTAGATGGATTCACCAAAGTGTTTTCACTATCAATGCCAAAAATTCCGGCCCTGGTAAAGACATTGCTTGTGCCGTCATTAAGGATAAAAAACCCGGGACCCTGAATTGCAAGGTCGGTTTTTTTACCTGTAGTCTGGAAGTTACCTTGATTGAAGTTGGTATCGATACTTCCAACCTGGGTTCCCAGTCCCACTTGTTGAGGATTGGTGCCCCCAAGACCGCCACTGACAGGTCGGCTGGCCGAACGAATAGTCTGAGTAAGCATTTCATTAAACGTGACGCGACCAGTTTTAAAACCCACGGTATTGCTGTTGGCAATGTTGTTGCCGATAACATCGAGGTGAGTCAGGTTTGCTGTCAGGCCGGAAACACCAGAGTAGAGAGACTTGAACATTTCTTAATCCTCCTGGATCGGTTTCTTGGCAATGAACCTTAGGTCACTGCCGGTCGCTTCAACTTACTTTATAGATTTCCGAGACGTAGTATTCATGGCTGTCAACCATGACCACTGCTACGTTATTTTCGTATCGCAGGCCATCAACAGAGCCGGTCAACAGGGTTGTAAAAGGAACATCAAGCCCACTGTTGGTCACCGAGACATCCAGACTGTACCGACCATCGGCCAAAGGATTTCCGTCGCTATCCATCCCATCCCAGAACGCATCGTTCAAGCCGGATGTCAATTCAACGGTGTAGGTGTCCACCTGATTACCGTTTTCATCCATGACTTTAACTACTGCAACGCCAGGTCCTTTGGAATTGATGACATTTTCGGAAGCCACGCCATCTTCAAGGGACACCGCATTTCCTTCTACGGTGACATCTTTGCCAACCAAAGCCAGCATGGCTGTATTGTTGGCTGACTGTCCCACCATGATGCTTTCTTCCAGTTTGTCATTCACCCCTGACATTTCATCCAGCATGGTGAACTGGGTTATTTGCGAAGTGAATTCAGCATTGTCCATGGGACTTGTGGGGTCTTGATTTTGAATCTGGGCCACCAGCAAGGTCATAAAATCCAGCTTGCTGACTTCACCGATATCTCGTTCAGGTTGCCCCAGAACAGGCCCGGTTGATGTGGCTATTCTTTCGATAGGCATTATTGACCTCCGAGGTGGAACGCGGCCCATTCGCCGGCTCCCAGGTTATGATCCTGCTGTTTATTTTGGCGATGCTCCTGCTGTTGATGGGCATCCTGTTCTTTATTTTGTTTATCCTTTTTTTCAGGATCCCGATTTTCCTGACGGGACTGATCCTGGCTGCGGGTCTCCACCCTCACGTCGACAACTTGCCAACGGGAAGATTTCTCCGAGATGCTGTCGGCCAATTCCCGGGCCCCTTCTTTTAAGGCATTTTCCGCCTCCTGATGATTTGTATTCATGACAATACTCAAATTGTCATCCAGGCTTTGGAATTGAATTTCCACAGGGCCAAGTTTTCCGGGATTCAACCGAATAACCAGTTTTTCTTCAGACATTTCAGTCTTTAGATGTTCAACAACCCGATTCAACACCTGGCTGCGAATGTTACGATGTACCGACTGTAGGCCGCGGTCTGTGGACAGAAGTTTGTTCAGGCTTTCACTCTCTGGATTTCCGGAATCAAGTGAACCGGAATCTTTATTCATCATCGAAGGAGTAACTTTATTCACACTGTCCTGGACAGATGCATGGCTCTGCTGTTGATATGATTTTTCGGCATTTGCCAAAGACGATAATTTTTCAACTTCAGCAGAGACAGCCACTTTTTCAGGGTGGTCGGTGGCGGAAGCTTCATTTATTTCTTTTGGTTTTGCCGATTCTTTTACAGAGATTTCTTCTATATCATTTGCAAGGGATTCTTTGATTTGGTCCTTTAAAACAGGAGCCTCTTTTGACTCGGAAAGATTACCAATGACCCTGGTGATCTTATCCCCAATAGTGGCGGTTTTGATTTTTGCATCTTCTCCAGATTCAGCCATCGAGATCTTTGCTGCCTGTTTGCTCTGATCAACCTGAGCAGTTGTTTTTTCAGACAGGTTGACAGTTTCTTTGGTTGAAACGGCTTGAGAAGCGATGTCTTTCAAAGAAAGTTGGCTGTCTGATATTTTATCGCTAACTTCTGTATTCCCCATGTTTTGGCCAGAGCCTGGAAGTGATTTATTACTAACTTCCATTAGATCAGCCACGACTTTGGACCCTGACTTTAGGGATCCCAATTCATTTTTTGATTGGGTTTGAATACCCTGAACATTTTTGAGACTGGTCAGCTTGTTGGGTTTATCGGTTTCCAAAGCCACCAACTCTTTCAAACTCACACCGGACTTCATTGCATTTTCTTCCGTGGAAATTTGACTGCCCACAAAAACAGCTTCACTCCTGGCCGTTGCTTTTAACAAACCCTGACTAGTTGCTTTTACCAACCCCTGACTAATTAAGGTTGTCTTCTTTTCAGTACCACCGGCTGGGTTCCCTGCAATGGAACCGGATTTGTTTCCTATTTGAGAGGTGTTCTTTTTATTCTCTCCTGTTGCCACGGTCTGCTTTTTTTCCTGCAAAATAGTTGGGAAGGAAATGACTGCACTTTGGTCTTCATCTTTGTTTTTTGCAGGGGGATGATTTTTTTCTTCCCGTGGAAAAACAGAAACAGATTGGGTTTGGGATGATAAAAGCTGCATCAACTGGTTCCTCCGGTCAGGCTCATTCGTGTACTGATTCGGGCAGCTAACCCAGGATCCATTTTGGCTAATATTTTTGCCGCCTGGCGGTCTTTCATGCGAGTCATAATGTCCAGAATGATTTCCATATCTAAGGACTGCATTATGGGAGCTGCTTGGGCAGGTTTCATAGCTTCATACATTTTTGCAAGTTTAGTGGCGGAGTTTTCACGTTCTTCAATGTACTCCTGTTGGCGCGATTCCATTTTTTTGATTACGGCCAGTAATTGTTCCCGACTGAGATTCAACACTTGTTCCTGAACCGCAACTGACTGCCCCAGGGCCAGCAACTCTTCTTTCTCCTGTTGAATCCGGTCACGTTCCAGGGCCATGTCTCTGAATACTCTTTCCGCTGCTTCGTAATCTTCGGGTCCCATGTTGGGTTTGCCTGCATTGCTGGCAGCATCGTTCAACTGGGTGCTGACCACAACTACGCCACCAAAAATCAGGGCGAAAGTGACCACGGAAATTATTAACACGCTTTTCATTAAATTCTCCTCAAGCTGGCTTCAAGCCTGCCGATGCCTACAATGGGTCAGTCGATTCCTCGCAACCCTTGTACCAGAGCGGAAAAAACATCCTCCGCAAAAAACAAAATTCTAACGGTTTGTTTTACAGAGACTTAGGACAGCTGCCCAGCTTTCATCCCCTGTAAGTTTTCTGACCATTCGGGAACATATTGCCTAAACAGGGGAAACCTTTTCCCTGTGCTGGCGGTCTGCTCTTATTTGACCAATTTCATCGAGTTCTTTATTTTCAAGCTTTCGTTGCTCTTCAATCCATTGCTGTTTTTGCTTCTGGCGCAGCATTTTCAAGACTTCCAAATCCTGCCAGGCACCAGTCAATTGAGCCCGACGTTCACTCAATTCCTCAAGTGCAATTTGTCTTTCAGACTCCACTTCATCAGCCAATTTTTCCAGGTGTTGTAACCATTGGTTTCTTGAAATAAGAGACTCTACGCATAATGCGGTATTCATTTCGGTTAGGTTTTTGTTTAAAATTTCTTCAATATCATTTTCAATAAATTCCAGTTTCTCATTAATTGAAGAAACCACCCGATTTGCCTCGGCAACTTCACGAGTATGCTGTTCCACAACCCGTTTTCGAAATTTTAGAACCTTTTCCAACCGGAATTTGAAACCCATGATTAAACCACTCCAGTAAGCTTACGTAATTTTTCAAGAGTGGAATTGATTTCTGATCCTTCATTTATTCCTTGAGTAAGGTACTGACGAACCTCATCTTCTTTGGCCAAAGCCTCATCCAAAAGAGGGTCTGCTCCCGCCACATAAGCTCCAATGTTTACCAGGTCCCTGTTGTCTTCCAGAGTTTTCATCCAGCGCATAAGTTTTGCGCCTGCCTGAACATCATTTTCGGTTACAATGTCATTCCTCAGTCGGCTGACACTCCCCAACACATCGACCGCAGGATAATGATGCTGCCGGGCCAAATCCCGGCTTAGCATGATGTGTCCGTCAAGAATGGAACGCATGGAATCGCCTACGGGGTCATGAATATCATCACCCTCAATTAGGACGGTAAAGAAGGCAGTCATGGCATTGACTTCAGAGCTTCCGGCTCTTTCGCACAATTTGGGAAGTGCAGCAAAAACTGAAGGCGGATAACCTTTGGTTGTTGGCGGTTCTCCAGCGGCCAATCCAATTTCCCGCAGAGCCATGGCGTAGCGAGTCGCCGAGTCCATCATAAAAAGTACTTCGTTATCGCTGTCTCTAAAAGATTCAGCAATGGACATGGCCGTTTCAGCGCCCTTTGCCCGCATAACTGCACTTTCATCGGAAGTCACAACAATAACGACACTTCGGGCAAGACCTTCGGGGCCAAGATCGCGTTCAATAAATTCCCGAACTTCCCGACCACGTTCCCCAATAAGAGCTAGGACATTAATATCCACTTTGGCCTGCCGGGCCAACATTCCCATCAGGACTGATTTCCCAACTCCACTGCCGGCGAAAATTCCTAATCGCTGCCCTCTGGCAGTGGTTATCATGCTGTCGATGGAACGAATTCCCGTAGACATTATTTCAGTGTTTCTTTGCCTTGATAATGCTGAAGGCGGACGCCCATTCAATTTAACCTGAGGCAGGTTGTGAATTGGTGGCCCACCATCCAAAGGCCGGCCAAGCCCATCAATAACCCGGCCAAGCAGGCCGGATCCTGATGGCACCGTCAACGATTGAGAGACAAGAACGGTTTTACAACCAGGGGAAACCCCAGCCGCATCCTGATAAGGCATGACCATAAGGGTATTGTCTTTAAAACCAACGACTTCAGCAAGTACCGGTTCACGGTTTCGGCCAATTTCAATTCTACATAAAGAGCCAACTGGACCGGACAAACCGGAAACTTCAATAATCATTCCCACCAGACGAGTGACTTTTCCAATGGCCCGTACAGGGTCCGCACCGGAAATTTTATTTTCCATTTCAGTCCAGGATCGGGTTGTCATCTGACTTCCCTTCAACTGATAAATCCGGAGTTTCACCAGTGCTGATCATTTCTTCAATGATTTCACCCAAAGACTCTATTTGCCCTTTAATCGTTGCATCCCATTCCTGCTTTTCCGTTTGAACGATGCACCCGCCAGGATCAACCCTTCGGTCGGACACAACCTGGTCAATGCCCAGGCGCTCCATTAATTCGGTTTGTTTATTTAGCAGATCAACTTGTTCCGGATGAATACTTACGGTTAGCGTTTTTTTCCCATCCATTTTAAACAGGGTTGTTTCGAGGGCTCGTATAAGAATCTCGGGGTCGGAATCAATTTTTTTACGGATAACTTTTTCGGCCAAAATCAAAGCCATTCTAGCTGAGGCGTCGGCTGTTTCTTTCATATGGTTGGCCATAGCATCCTGCAATTGGGCCGACCAATTATTAAAAGTTGATTCAAATTCAGTTTTTACCCGTTCAAGTTCTATCTGGTTATTTTTGATAAGTTCGTTTTCCTGAGCCTCAAATACTCGCTGTATATCTTGTTCAACAAGGTCAAAAACCTGGTTTCGTTCTTCAGGTGTAAGATGTCCCATTATTGTTTCAGGCCCTGCAAAACCGCTTTCACTCATGAACATTCGGTTGCGATCATTCTGTTCCTGATGATCCGACAACCCTTCAGCCTCAAAATTATTGGGAGTTTGAACCTGGGCAGCTGTGCCAGTCGGTTTTTCCACCGTGAATGCATCAGGTAACCATTTCTGCATCCTTGCCGCCCTTTCCGATGGTTATGGTTCCCGCTTCTTCAAGACTGCGGATAACTTCGACCACTCGTTGCTGGGCTTCTTCAACTTCAGACAGTTTTACTGGTCCCATATACTCCATATCTTCAGCGATACCTTCAGCAGCACGCTTTGACATATTTCCAAAAATCTTTTCCGCAATTTCATCGGTGGCGCCTTTGAGAGCCATTGTCAGCTCTTTGCCATCAATTTCTTTGAGAATTTCCTGTATGTTGTTGTCGTTCATCATGACTATGTCTTCAAATACGAACATCAGATTGTTTACGTCATTGGCGACTTCGTCATCAATTTCCCGCATTTCATCCAGAATTTCCTGCCAGGTTTCGCGTTCAATTTCATTGAGAATCTGAGCCACCTGTTTTTTGCCACCATATTGCACGTCTTTGGCTTTAACTTCGGTTTGAAGCTGTTTTGCCAAAACCTCTTCAACGGCCTTTAGAGTTTCCTGATTTGGAGACTCCAGGACGGCCATACGGTGAGCCACATTTCCTTGAAGTTCTGCAGGCAACAACTCAAGAATGGGTCCACTGTTACGAGGATCCATATGGGCCATTACCACAGCAATTGTCTGGGGATGCTCATTTTTTAAATAGTTTGCAATTGTTACCGGATCCACCGATTTGAGATGTTCAAAACTCTTAATTTCGTTAAAAGCTGTGGCTCGTTCCAAAAGAGACCCGGCCAGTCGGGTGCCAAACCCTGCTTCCAGAATTTGCTTGGCAGTGTCTTTACCACCAAAAGCAAGGCCTGAAATCTGTCCACTGATATCAATAAATTCCTTAAGGATTTTCTTCTTTTCGACATAAGTTACATGACCAATTTTGGAGATTTCCGATGTTAGTGTTTCCACCATTTCATCAGGCAACTTGGTCATAATTTTACCACCGGTATCTGATCCCAGTGCCATAAGAAAAACAGCTGCTTTGCGAACATTCTTATCGGACAAAATTATTCTCCTGCTTTGGCGGTTGCCGCCGGTCCAAGATCAATGTCGTTAATCCAAGATTGAACTACTTCAGCCACCCGTTCGGGGTTTTCAGCTGAGTAGGCTTGAATGTCATCCATCACTCTGTCGTCAATATCAGGAATCCCATCAAATGACTCACTGTCTTCACCTGAAGCAAAATCGGAACCACCAACTCCACCCCCTGGAGACATAGCTGAACTTAGCACAGCACCAAGGTTCTTTTTCAAAGTCAGGGCCATCAATCCAAAGGCCAGAAATAGAACCATTTTTCCACCGTATTGCGTGGCAATTCCAATCCAGTCCGGGGCCATTCCGGATCCCCCAAATTCTTCCAGGGGAGCAAACTCGATATTTTCGAAAGTGATTCTATCACCACGAGTTGAGTTAAGTCCTACAGCAGCTGAGACAACCCTTTTGAGCTGACTGATTCGTTCTTCACTCAAGGGTGTGTAAATGCTTTCACTGCCGTCTTCAGAGAGCTCATGGTTTCCATCTACGGTTACCGAAACCTGCAAGCTGGAAATGTCTCCGGTTTGTTCCACTACGTTTTCGTGGACCGTGGCAATTTCGTAATTTTCGAGGCTTTCTTCTTCAGTGGATCCGTCGGCATTAATTTTTTCTTTTCGGTTGCTGGTGATGGGAATGGATATTTTTGGATCGTGGGAAACGATTTCTTTATGGGATTGTTTCCAGTTAATGATGGCAGCTACCTGAACTTTGGATTTTCCAGGACCCAGCACCCGGTCCAATTGGGCCTGAGCTTTGGCTTTAAGATCACTTTCAATTCGATGTTGATGATCCAACTGAGTTGAAGACAATCCGACTTCGTCGTTGCCGGCAATTTCAAAAAGAACCTGCCCGCTCTGATCCATTACTCGCACATTTTCCGTCGTCAAATTTTCAACACTGAAAGCCACCAAACTTTGAATACCCGCCACCTGGTTTCGACTGAGGCTGGCCCCACGGCTGACTTTCAAAAGTACACTGCTGGTGGCGCCTCTTTTATTCTTGCTGAAAATTGAATCTTTTGGCAAAACCAAATGAACCCTGGCACTTTGAATTCCATTAATAGTTTCAATGGTCCGGGTCAGCTCACCTTCCAAAGCCCTTTTGAACTGAACATTTTGCAAAAATTCAGTCAGGCCATATTGCTTGCCGTCAAAAATATCGAATCCGACAATACTATTGGAGATGACGCCTTTATTGGCCAATTCCAAACGCAAACGTCCAACTTCATTTTCAGGAACACGAACAGTGGTACTACCTTCACTCAGGTCGTATTTGATGCCTAATTTGTCCAACTCGGCTATTGTGGCACCAGCGTCTTCCTGGGTCATATTTGTGAACAGAACGCCCATTTCCTCTTTTTGAATCCAGGTTGAGAAAATAACCAAAGAAATAATGCTGGCTGTGGTCACAGCCCCGAGCATGACTTTCTGGTTGAAAGACAATCCTCCAACCCGGCTTTTGGCGTTATCTATAAAGATCTTCATTCCGTCCACGCTTGTACCTCAAGTCCTTGTTTATGATGGTCTTAATTTGAACCTACAGTTGCATTCGCATAATCTCCTGGTAGCCTTCCAGAAGTTTGTTCCGTACTTCCAACAGCAACTCAAAGGCCAGTTGGGCTTCTTTGGCCGCGATCATCACATCGTGAACTTCGGTAACCTCACCAGTGACCATTCCATCAACCATTTGGTCACGCCCAGCCTGAAGGTTATCTACCTCCTGAATGGCATTTTGTAACTGTTTGGCGAAGTTCTGGGCGGGCTTGGCCGTTGCCTGCCCTACACCGTAGGCCTGGTTCGGATTGATCGAACCCAGTGATTTCATACTGCCGATACTCATTGTCCTATCGCTTCCGTTCTAAAAACTGTCAGATTTTCAAGGCTTGGTTGAACATTTCCTTGGCGGTCTGAACTGCGCTAATGTTTGCTTCGTAAGCACGACTGGCGCTGATCATATCCACCATTTCCGTGATGGGATTCACATTAGGCAAGAGCACATACCCATCGGCGTCTGCATCGGGGTGGCCTGGATCATGAACGACCCTGAACTCCGAGGCGTTTTCTGCCACACCAACATCACTGGAAATTCCGCCATCGGGGCTTTCGCTGTCGCTTGAAAGTCTGAAATTCAGGTGCCCACTTCTAGTGGTTCTTAATTCCCCTGGACCGCTGTGCCGGGACATTTTCATCTGATGCTGACCAACCTTGTCGCCCAAAACCTGCTCAAAAATGGCCCTTTGTCGCTTATAAGGCGTACCCTCAGCCGTTCGGGTTGTATCAGCATTGGCAAGGTTGCGGGCAACCACATCCATCTTGGTTCTCTGGCCTCTTAAGCCGGAAGCACTGGTTTTTATGGCTCCAAACAATCCGCTACTCATGGCCCATCTCCTTCATGTTCTTACTTCGCCTCATTACCTTACCTGTCCCTTGATTGCGCCCCGCAATGCGTTATATCTCATACTCAACAAACGGGTTGCCAATCGATAGCTGAGATCAGTAGTTGCCAACTCTGTCATTTCTTCATCGATATCGACATTATTGACTCCATTATCGAAATTGGATTCTGTTTCGATAATTTCCGATTGTGCTGTTCCCAGGTCACTTTTTCCAATATTGAGATGACCTTCGCGTGTCTGTCGTCCTTTAATACGAGACCCGGCACCATTGAGCATTTCTTCGAACTTCAGTTCCTGTTTGCGATAACCATTGGTCTGCACATTGCTAATATTATGGGCGGTTATCTGGTGTCTTTTTGAATACACCTCAACCGCTTTTTTCAGCGTGGACAAATGGTTGTTGTTCAGCAATCCAGTTTTTATCATTTTCTAACCCGGTATCTCCACACCCTGATCGGTGTAGATGTTCAATTTGTTCCGCAAAGTGCGAACACTGATGCCTAATTCCTGAGCGGCCAAAGTTCGGTTGCCACTGGTGTTTGTCAGCTTGCGAAGAATCAGTTGTTTTTCCATTTCGCGTAGAGTCAGGTCTGAATCCAGATTTGTATTTTCCCGGTTCACTTCCATTTCATCCGAAAGTCCGAAAATATCTTCGTTGAGTTCATCCCCCTGACTGAGAATCACTGCTCGTTCGATTACGTTTTGCAATTGCCGCACATTTCCGGGCCAATCCATGGCCGACAAACGTGCCATTGTCTGGCTTTCTATTTTCATTAACGGTTTGTCATTTTCCGCACAGAAAACCTGGCAGAAATGGTTCGCAAGCAAAGGGATATCATCTTTGCGTTGCCTCAAAGGAACCACACGAATGGGTATAACATTCAGCCTGAAGTACAGGTCTTCACGGAAGTTACGGGCTTTTATCTCTTCTTTTAAGTTCCTGTTTGTTGTAGCAATTATGCGCACATCTGCTTTCGTGGCATACTTGGAACCCAAACGCATAAACTCTTTTTCCTGAAGCACCCGAAGCAACTTGGCCTGCATGGCAAAGGGCATTTCGCTTATTTCATCCAGCAAAAGTGTTCCCCCATCAGCCAGTTCAAATTTTCCTTTGGTTGGATTGATGGCACCGGTAAATGCTCCCCGTTCATAACCAAAAAGTTCAGACTCCAGGAGACTCTCCGGGATGGCTGCACAATTTAAACGAATGAAAGGACCATTAGCTCTTGGTCCACTGTAATGGATGGCCTGGGCAACAACTTCTTTACCTGTTCCACTTTCACCCTGTAACAGAACCGTTCCCCGGCTATCAGCTACCATGGCAATAGTTTCGCGAAGGCTTTCCATGTGATGATTGTTTCCCAGCAAACCGTTTTTTTGTTTTTGAGAAGTAATGTTTTTCCTCAAACTCTGATTTTCCTTAACCAGTTTTTCATGTTCCTGGCATTTGTTTAGAACATGATTCAGCTGGTCCAAACCAAAAGGTTTGGTCAAATAGTCTGTGGCCCCACGCCGTGTTGCTTCCACTGCCCCTTCAATAGTTCCAAAAGCCGTCATCATCACTACAGTTGGTTTATAATCCAGACTGGAGTTAATGTTACCCAACATTTCCAGACCATCGCCACCGGGCATTTGAACGTCTGAAAGAACCAGGTCAATTTTTTCCTTTTTCAGGATTTTAAAACCGTCTCTGCCATTGCTGGCTGAAAAAACGGTAAAACGTGACGTCAACGAAGACTCCAAAAAGTCTCGCATGCTGTGTTCGTCATCAACAATGAGGATATTCCGTTTGCTGGTCATTAGTTGCCTTTCTTCCGTGTCAGACAATTTTAGGGTTCCAGTTCAAAGCCTCGGCAACTTCCAAAACTACGGAAGTTCCCTGGCCCTGACGGCTGGTCATGGACCAAGCCAGTTCGTGCATATCAAGAATTGTTTCCACTCTAGTTAGCCCCACCCCATGGTGGTTTTCACGAGTTGTTACAAAAGGATCGCTGGCCATTTTCAATAAATGACTGTTCATTCCCGCACCATGATCAGTAATTGAAATTTCAATCCGACCGGTCAGTCCGACCTGGCCATGCAAATTGATCTGGGTTGAACCGCAAGCTTGATAGCTATTAGTCAAAAGTTCTTTAAGAACCAATTTCAAATCCGCTTCAGGAAGCAGCAATTGACCATCAGGAATAGGATTCGTTTTACACTGGGCTTCGGGAAATAACAGTGTCAAATCAGCAATGGCCCGGTCTACAACACCTTGAACATTGTATCCGGATTCAAAAGGCTTTCGCGACATTTTCATGTCGCCCACCGAAGTCAAAATTCCCTCCATGCGATCAATTTCATTGATAATTTTTTGGGCATATTTAATACTCGTAGAATCGTTTTCACAAAGCTCAACAATCAGTCCGGCGTAGCCTTTTATTCCACACAGGCTATTGCTTGTTTTGTGTAGATAGCCACGCAAAAGTTTACGCATAGCAGGGCTTTGTTCCTGCTGACCCATTTCTTGTAAAGTTGTTTTTTGCAACAGAGTTGCGGTCATTGTTGGGCCCTCATTTGTTGGATGAATTCCTGATCGTTTTTCTCTTCACAAACCAGTATTTCTTCAATCAGGGTGCTGACGTCCTGCAGGCATTTGTTCAAATTTGACTGGTTCAAAGCCGACCATTGTCGCTTTCCCTGTTCCCATTCATTTTTTGCTGAACGTTCGGTCATTTCCAGTCGCTTGATAATTTCAAGGCACACATTCTTTTTTTGTAGCAACTGGCGAATATCCCCAAGGCTATTACCTTGACGGACCAATTCACCCTGTTGTCTTGAAAGCTCAAGAACCTGTCCATAAATTTGTCTTTCTTCTTCGTAAAGTCCGTGCAGCCGTCGAAAAAGATTTTGTTCCCTGTTCATATTCTCAGGGTGTGTAGAAAGAGCCGGCGCCATAGGGTTCACCTTCTGATTTGATGCGTTCAATTTCGGTAGCCACAATGGCCATTTCACAAGCCTGATCTTGCCAGGACCCTATTCGGTCTCCTTCACAAACCCGTTTAAATCCTTCACTGGCTCGCAAATACAAGCCATTAAGAAAATCAAGATTTGCAATCTGGTATCGTCCCCAGGTGGAAAGTTCGGGTATGGCTGATCGGGTCAAAACTTCATATAAAGATCGGGATGAGGCATGATCTCCCGAAAGGAAGAAATAATCAGGAATGGCAAACAAAACCCAAGACCGTTGGCTTTCGGTTAAATCCCGACTCAGTCCCCCGCTGCCCAGTAAAATCCTCAGATGACTCATTGACTCATCGCCGCGTTTGCGCCAACTGTGACTGTAGGCAACCCAGAACCGCAAACGATCGGTCAGGTTGTTTTGATCCTGTTTTATTTTTTGGAGAACCAGGTCAAGGGTTTCTGAATCCCGCTGCACTAGCAACCATCGAAGGGCCAGAATATATTCATTTTCCTTACCCGTGATTTTTGTAGTACCGATGGTGTTGGTTATGGCAGCAAGCATACCCATGGAGTCTCTGTTTGCCGCTGCGCTGGCCATGCGTTCTTTGCTGATTTCACGCATGAAGTTGTTTTCCTTGTCCAGTTCAGCCGCTTTTTCGTACCAAACCAAAGCACTGTCGTATTCGCTCAAATTCACGTAATTGCGGGCATTAGCCAGAGCAATTAATGGTGAATTCACTTTTTCGCTTCCCCTGAGCAACCATTCCTGTTCCAGTTCCAAAACCGCTTTACTGATAGAAAGATGCCGGAAAGGACGAGTTTCTTCACCTTGCCAACCGGGCCGGTCGAATGGGTAAAGCAAATTTCCTTCTTCAATACCGGCTTCCTTGCGGCTTTCCATGACCTTTTCCAGGCTGTGCATCCATTGCAAATAGCCGTCACTTTCAGAATTGGTCAAACCCGCTGCCCCAGCCGAAGGGCCTGAAAACGAAAACAGGATAAATACCAGACAAAAACAGGCTCCTGTACGAATCAAATGTGTGTTTTTTACGATCATGTCCCTTTTTTCCTCAATGCGGAAGAAGACGATACTTTCCATGGGCACCGCAAAAGACGTTCCCACTTGTGGTACCACTTAAAGGGCATGGAAAAAATTTCCACCAATTAGCGGAAGAAATGAACAGGAGTTGAAACTTGTTGAATTTTGGACAGTTACGAAGTTAGAGAAGAAATGAAAAACATTTGTCAGGGAAAAATAGACCTTCTATTCATCTTTCATACCCAAAACACACTGAGAAAAGATTTAACCTACGCTGACAATTTTGTTGCCAGTAAAAAACCACTGTGGGAAAAAAATTCCGGGCCTTCCAAGGGAAAGCCCGGCAACAAATAACCAAAAATTTGCAATTCTAATTTTCGGCAGAATCTGCTTTCAGGCTTCTATCTTCTTCTGCTTTTTCTTCATAAATACGAAGTTTTTCACGAAGAGTTTGGCGGCTGATTCCCAAAATCCGAGCCGCTTTACTTTTGTTATTTTCAGTCATTTCGAGAGTGTAAAGAATTTGCAGCCTTTCCACTTCAGCCAAGGGCATCAAACCGGTGGCTTGGCCTAAGGCATGGTGTTGCGATGCGTGGCGCGGATTGTGTCCTGCCAGGATGTGTGACGGGAAGTACTCGGCAAGCAGTTCCTCCGGTTCTTCCAGAATCATGATGCGCTTTAAAACGTTGCGCAACTCTCTGACGTTTCCGGGCCAAGGGTACTTCTGAAGCATTTCCAGCAATTTGGCATCGATTGGCTTGGCTTGTAAGTGCATTTCCTCATTAAAGGCCCTGAGGAAATGGTTAATCAGGATTTCCAGATCCTGAGGCCGCTCGCGTAAGGGTGGAATTTCAATTTCCACAACCTGAAGTCGGTAATATAAATCATTTCTGAAATTCCCCGACTCAATGGCTTCGGCGAGTTTCTGGTTGGTGGCAGCCACAACCCGCGCATGAACGTCAATATCATCCTTACCACCCACTCTGCGGAAACGCCTGCTTTCCAATACTCTCAACAGGCGGGCTTGAAGCAAAATACCCATCTCCCCAATTTCATCCAAGAAAATGGAACCATGGCCAGCCAATTCGAAAAGACCTTCTTTTCGGTTCTTTGCATCGGTAAAAGACCCTTTTTCGTGACCAAAGACTTCACTTTCAAGGAGTGTTTCCGGCAAAGCACTGCAATTGATCTCCATAAAGCGGTCCTGGCTGCCCCGACTGATTTCATGGACGGCCCGGGCAACAATTTCCTTACCGGTTCCTGATTCTCCCTGAATGAGGATAGAAGTATCGTTTCCACTGCGGCTGTTTCCCACTTTTTCAAGGATGTGAGCAATTGAGGCTAATCCGGGGCAGGCTTTGATCATTCCCATGTACTGACCATTAAAGTCCCCCATATCGTTTTTGGGTTTCGCTGGGGTCCGGGGAGTGGATTTTGAAGGCTTCGCTTGCTCCTGTTCCGTAGAATTGTCATCACTTTCAATGCTGGTGGCTTTCAGAGCAGCCCGTACCTGCTTTTTCATGGTGCCGAGCTTAAAAGGCTTGGGTATAAAATCATAAGCTCCATAACGCATGGCACTTACAGCGGTATCCACATCACCATAAGCAGTCATCATAATCACTGGAGTCTCGTTGCCTTGATTACGCAAAGCCTGCAAAATTTCCAGTCCGGAAACACCTGGAAGTTTTAAATCAGTTATTACCAGATCAAATACCGTGGAATGGGTTTTGACTAAAGCATCTTCACCACTTTCTGCAGAAGTTATATCATAACCTTCACGAGTCAGTGATTCTACCAGAGAGGCTCTGATGGTCGCTTCGTCGTCGACAATTAATATCCGGAAATTCATGCTTGCTCCTTCGCTTTTACGTCAGTCGATGAGCCTTCGGGTTCAACCCGGGGCAACATAACTTGGAATATCGTCTCATTGGATTGGCGCAGGGCCACTATTTCTCCACCATGGGCCCTGATGATTTTCTGGCAAATGCTCAAACCTAGGCCGGTGCCTGAGCTTTTGGTTGTATAAAATGGGCGGAATATTTTTTTGGGCCCTTGAGGTCCAAAACCGCTGCCTTGGTCGGTAACGGTCAAAATAAGTCCCCCATGATCGCTTTGGGTACCGCTTTGTTTGTCTGTAAGGGGTAGTGACTGACAAAGTCTCAGGCTTAAAGAAACAACAGACTGTGATGGCGAAGCATCGATTGCATTTATCAAAAGATTTAATAACACTTGTTTGATTTGGCTGCCGTCGATGTTCAATTGCCAGGGGATGTCCGGATGAGTACCATCAGAGTCATCAAAATCAACAACCATACCTAAGTCTTTTTCGTCAGCGCGGGGTCGAACCAATTCAATGGAATCGAGAGAAAGACGAGCCAGAGAGGTTTCCCGTCGGCTTGGTTCATAAGGTCGGACAAAATTCAACATCCGGGTAATAGTCTCATTGATTCGATCAACCTCACCAGTGATGACCTCAATATAGCGCGATTTTTTATCTTCAGGAGGTAATTGGTCAGCCAGCAATTCAGCCTGAGCGCTAAGCCCCATCAATGGATTTCTGATCTCATGGGCCAAAGTTGCCGACATTTCCACAAGACCTTCAAGCTGGTCAGTGCGCATTCGTTCAGCTTCAAGCTTGCGACTGTCACGCAAATCTTCACAAACAACAACCAGCCAATTCACTCCCGGTCCCCGGCCGGCCATGAGAGTGGTTTGCGTCAAAACTGGAATGCGTTGTCCATCAGAACGGCGAACCGAACCTTCACCTCTGAATGTTCCCTGAGGAGTTTTCCTCAGGGCAGGTAACAATAGGCCGGAAACACCATCCAATTGCAAACGTGCGTCCAGAAATAGTTCCGGCAATTCGTTTTTATCCGGCAAAACAGGTTTTTCGAGCCGACCACGGCCTATTTGGAAAAGAAAGTCTTCACTGGGTTCATGGGGAGGAATTTGCCCGGTAAGCATTTCCTGACCCGATCCATTGCAATAAATTGTTTGGCCGGATTCATCAATAACCCAAATGGCACTTTTTACAGTTTCAAGCACCTGGGCATTAAATTTCCCAATATACCTGATTCTGTCCAGCATTTGAGCGCTGGCAATTTCTTCAGAAAGCATAACCTGTATAGTTTGCAGGAAAGGAAGAAATTTGTGAGAAGCTCGGTCCCGATCTACGGGAGTGCTGAAGAGCAGGAGTAAAAAACCCAGCCGAATGTCGTCGTGTTCAAGCGGCAAAGCAATAATTCTTGGTCCGCCTCCAGGTTTACCATCTTTATCGGGTGAAATGCTGAAAACCCCAGGAGCCATAATGCTTTCAGCCAGGGCGCCGTTGACCTGATCCTGCAAATCGACCAGTACTTTGTCCCAGCTGGATTCTTCCCATTGCCAAGTTTGTCGGGGTGAATACGATCCACCTTGGGCACTGCGAAGGATAAGTGCACCCCCACCCGATCCAACAAAATCACCAAGGCTCTTCAAAAGTCCGCGCAGAACTTTGTCCCAATTCTTGGCCATGCTTAGTTGACGACCAAATTGGTACAACAAAGATAATTCATCCATGGCTTCAGCCAATTGAGTATTGGCAGCCTTCAGGCTTTCCTGACTGTGAAGCAATTCTGTAGCAGCCTGAGCTGACTGGTCTTCAATACCTCGACGCAGAGAAAGAAGAGTTTCTCTCGTTTTACCAGTATCCTGAAGTATCAAATTGCTCTGATTCCGGAATTCAAGCTTCTTTTCCGCGCGAATAAGCATATTTACCCATTGATGAGATTCCAGCGGAATGCAAAGAGCGTCAAATAAGCCTGCCCTGAAAAACCGAACCAGAGAATCGGCGGGTAAATCGGCGTGCAATAAAATGGAAAGGCAGGGAATTTTCAGGATGGATAGTTTTTCCAACCAGGTGCAAAGATACTCTGAGCCGTCTTCACCGGCAAAAGCATCCTGATGCAATAAAACCAATCGGGAATTTTGAGATTTTTCTTCAGAACACTGGCTCAGCCAGAGAATGGCCTCATCGGGATTGGGAATCAGAAAACAGGAATAGCGGGCCAGGAAATCCTCAGGCACCCATGACTCAGGCCCCACCAGAAGGGCTCCCTGAGGCAAGGGACCGGGAATGCCAAACAAGACCTTTTCCATCATAAAACCTTACACTAAAATAAGAAACCAAGCGTCTTCCGTGACGATCTTTAAGTTAGTGTAAAATTATTTACCACTAATTGCAACTAAAAAAAAAGGGACCCCTTCTTAGGGGTCCCTTTAACTAGGCGCAAGGAATACTTTATATTTCGTCGAGTTTTTCCAATACCTTGCCAAGGGCACCGTTAACAATGTCCTGAACTTCTTGTGAGTTATAAAACCCCTGCTCCAGGCGCATTTTGGCTTGAGCGATTTTATCTTCCCGTACTTCAGGTTCCCGGTCCATGGCAGCCCGGCCAACATCCACTGCGGCCCTTAAATCCATCAATTGATGAGCGGTATCGGAAATTTCCGCTCGGTCAGCCGGTGGCGTTGCTGCGGTTGAGTGGGAATGATCGGAGTGACTCTTTTCTACACTCTCTTTATTTTTTTGGTCAACCTTGAAACGATCAAGCATTCCTGCCTGGTTTAAAGATGGTCCATTAATTCTGTCCATAGCCATTTCCAACCTACCTCTTAGTGTTGTCGTTTCTCGACATAATTCTTTAATCAGTGTAGCAAGCACAATGCCCAAGTTCAAGACTTTCAGGCCAATATGCCACTAAATTCGTTTTTTCTGCAGGGGAATCCGTTCCCAAAGGTTTTTGAAATAAAGATATTCAATAGAACAGGCAAAAAAGAAGATCCATCTTCTTTAATAGTATTTTCCTTGTGACCAAAATGCTCCCGTATCGGATAAAATCCAGCCACTATAGTATTATCGCGTATTTCGTGTAATTCTTTAGTACTATTACCGATTGGGTTCAAGTTTCAACTCACTTTCCAATTCTTTTAAAACAGGCGATTGAGGGAACAATCGACGCCCATTTTCCAAATAAAGGCCCGCTTTTTGGAAATCACCAATTTCCAGGGACAATTTTACTGCCTGACTCCAGCAAAGAAGCTGATCAGGTCTTTGTTTAATAGTTTTTTCTAATCGGTTCAATGCCTGGTGTTTTTTACCCAAATGGTTTTCAATTTCAACCATGAGCAAATTTGCATTTGCTTCGTCAAAACTCTCATTTGACTGATTAAGACCATGATTTAATAGTTTTTCAGCTGTTTCCCACTGCTTCTTCCCTACCAGAAATCTGGCCAGTTCAGTGACCGCCCGAAGGTCATAAGGCGATTGTTCAAATTTCTTCAGCAACAGGGGTGCATAAAGTTTTTCGCGACGAATACGCCCTTCACCGCAAAGCAAACCAGTGTGATGAATTGTTACCGGTGCCTCTTGTTTAACAAGTCCCATTAGTGAGATGGAATCTTCCAAATTTTCATGAATGATACCTGAAAACTGTAATTGCGGGTCGTTTGGAAACAATCTGACCGGATGAGTCCGGAAATACCCCTTGGCGCCGTTACACCATTTATGGTCACTGGGGCTGGTGGGGAACCAATCTCCGCCCACTGGATTGCTCACATAATTGTGAGTGGGAAAGGCCAGAACATGGTCCGCAGGTTGGGCTGCAAGGCTTTTAAATATGGAAAATTCTTCAGGAGCAATGCGTTCATCGCAATCCAATTGTAAAATCCATTGGCCTTGTGCTTTTTCCAACCCGAAATTCCTTGCGGCTGAGAAATCGTCTTTCCATGGGAACTCATGAACCACCGCACCGAGTTCCCTGGCCACAGCAATACTTGAATCACTACTCCCAGTGTCCACAACGATGGCTTGGTCATACAATGATTTATGATGAGAGAGTAACTCTTTTAAAAGAGGCGCTTCGTTTTTTACAATGACCGCAAGAGTGACATCAATATCTAAATACATAACCAAAATCTATCCCTGATTAAGGAAAACTGGTTAAAAACAGGCCATTTCGAGCCTGAAATCTACTTTTCCCAAGGAGATAGCAATTCTTTGACCTGATTCTATACGCTATCAAAACCCCATACCGCCAGAGTAACAGGACCGGGATAAGGTTGGCCATCCTGTCCCACCATCCCCAGCCATTGAGCTGGTTCTTCCATATTTTCAGGGGGTTCGTTTTCTCCGGATGCGAGATATATTTTTAGAAGGGATGCGGAATCAATAACCACCCACTGGCCTGAATTCAGAGCCATCCATCCTGCGCCAGCATCGACCAGTAAATTGACTAACAACTCGCAGCCTGCGGGAATAAGGACCTGATCGGCCAAATCCTGCTCATGAACAAATTTGAACAAGTGCAGCAATAAATGAAAGTCACCAGCAAATTCAGTAATGTACTGGGGAAAATCACCTCCCTTGCCACAAAATACCGACGCCACCACTTTATTTTCTAAATCTGTCAATACAAACCCACGCGTTCCAGGCATTTCATAATAGGCTTTGGAATTGCCAGCCAAACGAAGGGTTCGATAAGGATGATTATTAAAAAGGTCTTCCACAGTTTGGGTATCATCGATTTGGAAGGGCCTGATGCTGAAATCATCATTAAGAGGCTCAGAGATGGTCAATTCGGTTACAGAAGCGTGAATTTCCCATCCAGCAGCCTTGAACCCCCTACCGGAATAAATTTCCGGTTGGTCGGTCCAAAGTACCCCCAGAGGAATATTTTTCCTCCTCAGACGCATCATCATTTCACTTTGCAATGCCGAACTAATTCCTTTTCCGCGAAAATCTGGATGAGTGACGACACTCCCCACTCCAGCAACGGATAAAATGCCACAACTTGTTGTGTGTTCACGAATAAGACAAGCAATGCAACCTGCAATGACCCCCTCTTCAGTCTTAAAAACAAGCTGCCAATCGCTGTTTGAAGCCTGTAAAATGACTGGGAAATCATCCCAGGCATTGGTTTTTGCACGATCTGGCCTGATCTCTGCATTGACTAAACCGAGAAACCCGGCGCGGTCCGCTGGAGAAACATTGACTATTGGCATTTTGGCTCCAAAAAAAATGAGCTGACTGTGAAGATGGTCGTGACAGTATGGACCCCCCGGAAAAATGGCAAGCTGCATTTGCAGCTGGTAGGCAATCCAAAAATAGCCTTGCAGGAAACCTGGCTTTTGGTTTTGCCGCATCATGGAGGATCTTAGAATGGGAATCCGCGTCAATACTAACATTGGTTCGTTGAATGCTCAACGACACCTATACAACACAACCACAAAATTTCAGAAATCAATGGAGCGTCTCAGTTCCGGTATGCGTATCAACCGTTCTGGAGATGATGCTGCAGGCCTGGCCATCAGTGAAAGTCTAAAATCAGACATTCGTGCCCTTCAACAGGCCTCACGTAACGCTGCCGATGGAATCTCCCTTGTTCAGGTCGCTGAGGGTTCACTCGATGAGGTGAATAATATTCTCTTGCGTCTGCGGGAACTGGCCGAGCAATCAGCCACGGAAACCATTGGTTCTGACGAACGCGAATACCTGAATGATGAGTTCCAGGAACTGCTCCAGGAAATCAACCGTATAAGCACTACTGCAGAATTTAACGGTATTATGCTGCTCGATGGTACCGCCACCACTCTTGATGTCCAGGTTGGTATTGGTACAGTTGCCGGAACATCAACTGTTCCCATTGATTTGAACCAGATTATTTCAGCTAACGACCTTTCCCTGACATACGATACCGCCTTCGGCAGCGATGGAGTAAATGTTTTGGGTACCAATGGTGACGCCGCTCGTGTGGCTATTGGTCTGGTTGAAGCCGCTACCGCCACAGTATCCAGTGTTCGTGCAGGCTTTGGTGCCGCCCAGAATCGTTTGGAAACAAGTATCAGAAACATCGGTATGACTGCTGAAAACCTTTCAGCTGCCAACAGTCGTATTCGTGACGTTGACGTAGCTTTGGAGACATCCAATATGACCAGTCTGCAAATCCTGCAGCAGGCCGGTGTATCGATTCTCTCCCAGTCTAACATGACGTCCCAATTGGCCCTGAGCCTGATGGGAAATTAGATTAGACAATGACTTACAGGGTTTTTTAATGGGGTTTTGATCCAATTGGATTCTCCCCCGGAGCCCACCCAATATCCGACTGCCCCGTGACGCGAGGGCAGTCGGTTTTTTTTATTTTAAGGCTAAAGCCGTAAAATTGCCTGTCGATAACAACCCTGTCGGACGAAGAAGACTTTAGCGGCAAAAGGATTTGCTAGCAAAAGTTGGAGTCGGCAGACAACACAATCCCGGTCATATCATATGACCAAATTTAGAACCCTTATGTTTTCAAGGAGGAAAACACCATGGGAATCCGCATCAATACAAATGTAGCCTCAATCAACACTCGCCGTCATCTTGCAAACGCCACCATCAGTTTTGGTAGAAGCATGGAAAAACTCAGCTCCGGTATGCGTATTAATCGTGCCGGTGATGACGCTGCTGGACTGGCCATCAGTGAAGGCTTGAAATCTGACATTCGCGCTTTGGACCAGGCCGCTCGCAATGGATCTGACGGAATCAGTTTGATTCAAACTGCTGAAGGTAGCTTGGACGAAGTCTCAAGTATTCTTTTGCGGATGAAAGAGCTGACTGAACAAAGCCTGAATGGAACTCTCAGTAATACAGACCGCGGTTACCTGGATTCAGAGTACAACGCTCTGACTGCAGAAATTGATCGCATCAGTGATGGTGCCGAATTTAACGGCGTCAAATTACTTGACGGTTCAGGCAGTGCAACTTTGTCCATCCAGGTGGGAATTGGTACTGCAAGTTCTGATTCTGTAGCCATTGATCTTTCCACAAATCGTGATTCGGTAACTATGGGTGTGGTCGCCGGTATCGACACTGTCTCCAATGCTCAAACCAGCATGGGTCAAATCGATACGGCCATTGAAACGGTAGTTAGTGCCCGTGGAAATTTTGGTGCCATTCAAAACCGTCTGGAAACTTCAATTCGTAACATCAATATGACCAGTGAGAACCTGTCTGCTGCGAACAGTCGAATCAGGGACGTGGATGTAGCTAATGAAAGCTCCAAGATGACATCGTTCCAGATCCTGCAGCAAGCCGGTGTTTCCATGTTAGCACAGGCCAACATGACCACTGGTCTGGCAATGTCGTTACTCGGTTAATGTTTGACCGGTAGCGATTAACAATAAAGGCGCGCTCCAAAGGCGCCAATAGTGGAGCTTACGCTCCAATCAGGGCAAGGACGCCCTAACAGTAAAACTATTCAAGGAGGAATAGTCATGGGTATTCGCATCAACACAAACGTATCGTCAATCAACACACGAAGGCATTTGTCCAATTCGACCATTAACTTTGGCAAGAGCATGGAAAAGCTCAGCTCTGGTATGAGGATCAATCGTGCAGGCGATGATGCTGCCGGTCTTGCCATTAGTGAAGGATTGAAATCGGACATCAGGGCCTTGGACCAGGCTTCTCGGAATGCTGCCGATGGTATCAGTTTGATTCAAACCGCGGAAGGTAGCCTGGACGAAGTGTCCAACATCCTTTTGCGAATGAAAGAACTGGCCGAACAAAGTCTGAATGGAACTCTCAGCAATACCGATCGTGGTTATTTGGATTCAGAGTACAACGCTCTGGCTTCGGAGATTGACCGCATCAGTGATGGCGCAGAATTCAACGGCGTGAAACTTCTGGACGGCTCCGGAAGTGCAACATTGTCGATCCAGGTGGGAATTGGTACGACCAGTGCTGATTCAGTAATCATTGATTTAAACACCAACCGTGATGCAGCCACTCTGGGTGTTACTTCGGGAATTGATACCGTAAGTAACGCCAGTGCCACCATGGGTGAAATCGATGCTGCCATTGAAACCGTCGTGGGTGCACGCGGTGATTTTGGTGCACTTCAAAACCGTCTCGAAACCTCCATTCGAAACATTAACATGACCTCTGAAAACCTGTCCGCTGCCAACAGCCGGATCAGGGATGTAGATGTGGCCAACGAGAGTTCGAAAATGACCTCGTTCCAGATTCTGCAACAGGCAGGTGTATCCATGCTGGCCCAGGCCAACATGACCACCGGTTTGGCTATGTCACTACTGGGTTAATTATTACCAGTAGTGATTCCATGGGGCCTCTGGCCCCAATAATAGTGGGGCTTTACCCCACAACATGAAGGCAAGGAAGCCTTCTCCCAACCTATTCAAGGAGGAATAGACATGGGTATTCGCATCAACACAAACGTATCGTCGATTAATACTCGACGGCACCTGTCCAACTCAACTATCAATTTTGGCAAGAGCATGGAAAAGCTCAGCTCTGGTCTGCGTATCAATCGCGCCGGTGATGATGCTGCTGGTCTGGCCATTAGTGAAGGTTTGAAATCGGACATCAGGTCTCTGGACCAGGCGGCCCGAAATGCTGCCGATGGTATTAGTTTGATTCAAACCGCTGAAGGTAGTCTGGACGAAGTGTCCAACATCCTTCTGCGTATGAAAGAACTGGCCGAACAGAGTCTGAATGGAACTCTTAGCGATACCGACCGTGGTTATCTTGATTCAGAGTACAATGCTCTGTCTTCGGAAATCGATCGCATCAGTGATGGTGCAGAATTCAACGGCGTTAAACTTCTTGATGGCTCCGGTGCCAGTGACCTGGCCATTCAAGTGGGTATTGGAACAACTTCTTCCGATACAGTGACCATTGATCTTTCCACCAACCGAGATGCCGCCACCTTGGGAGTATCATCGGGTATTGATACCACCAGTAACGCAAGTGCCACCATGGGCGAAATCGATGCTGCCATCGAAACCGTCGTTGGTGCTCGAGGCGATTTTGGTGCTCTTCAAAACCGACTTGAAACCTCAATTCGAAACATCAATATGACGTCTGAAAACCTCTCCGCTGCCAACAGCCGGATCAGGGATGTGGATGTGGCCAACGAGAGTTCAAAGATGACCTCGTTCCAGATTCTGCAACAGGCGGGTGTGTCCATGCTGGCTCAGGCCAACATGACAACCGGTTTGGCGATGTCTTTACTCGGATAAAGAGTAAGGAATTGATGGGGTGAAGCCTGAAATGGCTTCACCCCAGGGTGACCCGGGGCTTGCCCGGGATCAGAAGGGTAAGGACCCTGGGTGGTTTCAAGGAGGAAACACATGGGTATCCGAATAAACACCAACGTTTCTTCCATCAATTCGCAAAGGCATTTGCAGAATAGTACCAATGCTTACGGCAACTCGATGGAAAAACTTAGCTCCGGATTGCGGATCAACCGCGCCGGCGACGATGCTGCCGGTTTGGCCATCAGTGAAGGACTGAAAGCGGACATACGATCTTTGGATCAGGCATCCAGGAACGCTGCCGATGGAATTTCTCTGATTCAAACCGGTGAAGGCGCGTTAGATGAAGTGTCAACCATCCTTTTAAGAATGAAAGAACTGGCAGAACAGTCTTTAAACGGGACGATGAGTAATACCGACCGGGGATACCTGAATTCGGAATATACAGCTCTGACTGCCGAAATAGACCGCATTGCCAACGGGACTGAATTTAATGGAGTCATGGTGTTGAACAGTTCCCTGGATGTTGATATCCAGGTTGGAATTGGTACCACCAGCAGTGACACCGTAGATGTGGTTCTGGGCACAAACATGAACGCGTCCGGCATTGGCCTGGCTGCTAACATAGCCTCCGCCTCGGGCGCAGGCACTTCCATGGGCGAAATTGATACCGCCATGGAAACGGTTGTAAGTACCCGGGGCGATTTCGGTGCTCTCCAAAATCGTCTGGAAACCTCTATCAGGAATATCAACATGACCTCGGAGAATCTCTCCGCGGCCAACAGTAGAATAAGGGATGTGGATGTGGCGCGCGAAACGGCTCGTCTAACATCATTCCAGATTCTCCAGCAGGCTGGTGTTTCCATGTTGGCTTCGGCCAATTTGAGCAGCAGCCTGGCGGTAGTGCTTTTGACTTAGTTAAAAGCTGATTTAAAATGGGGTGGGCTTTTGCCCACCCCTGAGAAGAAAACAAAATTTTTCTAAAGGCCCCCTTAGTCGGGTCGATGCTTGTGTATGTGTGGGAGAAATACCACGCAGAAATCTAGAATCGACCTGATGCTGGACACGGATGTCCGGTGAATTTTCAAGGAGGAAAATCATGGGTCTCAGAATTAATACCAACATTGCTGCGTTGAACGCTCAACGTCATCTCGCAAACTCTACCCTCGCTTTTGGCAAATCCATGGAAAAACTCAGTTCCGGTCTGCGTATTAACCGTGCCGGTGACGATGCTGCGGGTCTTGCAATAAGCGAAAGCCTGAAGTCCGAGATCAGGGCTCTGGACCAGGCCAGCAGAAACGCTGCCGACGGTATCAGCATGATCCAAACAGCTGAAGGAAGCCTTGACGAAGTTTCCAACATAATTTTGCGGATGAAAGAACTAACCGAACAATCTCTTAACGGCACCCTTTCAAACACCGATCGAACCTATTTGAATGCTGAATACAGTGCTCTTATTGCGGAAATTGATCGCATAAGTGATGCTGCAGCATTTAATAGCAAAAAACTTTTAGATGGAAGCAGCGGAACCGTTGCCATTCAAGTGGGGACAGGTACCACGGCAAATGATCAGGTTTCGCTTGATTTGAGCAATGACATGGATAGTGCGGCTTTGTTATTGACCTCGGGCATTGACAATGTATCGGATGCTACAGTAGCCATGGGTGAAATTGACGCTGCCATAAGCAACGTAGTTGGAGTACGAGGTAATTTTGGTGCCATTCAGAACCGCCTTGAAACCAGCATACGTAATATTAATATGACTTCGGAAAACCTGAGTGCTGCCAACAGTCGAATTAGAGACGTGGATGTGGCGCAGGAAACCAGTCGTATGACAAGTTTTCAAATATTGCAACAAGCAGGTATTTCCATACTGTCCCAGGCAAACATGACCCCAGGTCTGGCCATGAGCCTCCTGAGTGGCTAGAACTACTTTCATACTGATTTTTCTCCGGATCGACCGTAAGTAAACTTGCGGTCGATTTTTATTTTTGTGTCAATTTCTAAAGTTAAATAATGTTTTCTGACTATAAGGCACGTGAAAATATCACAAAAAGACGTTCTTTTGTTTTTTAGTGCTAAAGGTTTTGAGCTTTGGTGTCGATAAATCTACTGTCGACTCAAAAAACTTCTCTTTGGGTCAAGAAAGGAGCCACTCAGTAAAACCAATTATGGTCCGGATAGGATAATCCGGCTGAGGGCAGGGACGTCCAACCATCATTTCAAGGAGGAATGTCATGGGACTCCGTATTAACACCAACGTTAGCTCGTTGAACACACAGCGCCACCTCTCCAACACTTCAAACAAATTCCGTAAATCCATGGAAAAGCTCAGTTCCGGTTTGCGTATTAACCGCGCCGGTGACGATGCTGCCGGTTTGGCCATTAGTGAAGGCCTGAAAGCAGACATCCGTTCTTTGGATCAGGCTTCCCGTAATGCCGCAGACGGTATCAGTTTGGTACAAACCGCTGAAGGTAGTTTGGATGAAGTTTCCAACATTCTCCTGAGAATGAAAGAATTGGCCGAACAAAGCATGACCGGTACTCTTAGTGACACCGATCGTGGTTATCTGGATTCAGAGTATAATGCTCTTTCTTCGGAAATTGACCGTATCAGCGATGCTGCTGAATTTAATGGCGTGAAATTGCTTGATGGCTCCGGTGCTTCGGATCTGGCCATCCAAGTGGGTATTGGAACCACAAGTTCCGACACTGTGACTGTGGATCTTTCCACTAATCGTGATGCCTCCACCCTGGGTGTTTCCTCCGGTATTGATAGTGTTTCAAATGCCAGTGCAACCATGGGTGAAGTGGATTCCGCCATTGAGACAGTGACTACTGCACGTGCGGCCTTCGGTGCCGTTCAAAACCGTCTGGAAAGCTCAATTCGAGCCATCGATATGACCAGTGAAAACTTGTCAGCAGCTAACAGTCGTATTCGCGACGTTGATGTTGCCAAGGAAACATCGGCTATGACCAGTCATCAGATTCTGATGCAAGCTGGTACTTCGATTTTGGCTCAGGCGAACATGACCAGTGGTTTGGCCATGGCTTTGATGGGTTAGTTTCATGGGGCCCCGCTTTGGCGGGGCCCATTCCCCAATAAAGGAGGGGAAATATGTCAGGCATAAATTCAGTCCAGGTAAGCCCGGAAGCCGAATTGGCGACCAAGGCCATTGAACCCAAAAAACAAGAATCAAACCCTGTCGAGACTAGGCAACGCCCTGCCCCAGAGCAATCCACAAAGAGGGATGAAAAGGTCTCAAACAACGAAGTAACCGCCACTTACCAAGAAGCCGAACAAGTTGCTGACAAACTTCAAGCCCGAATAAATGAATTAAGTAGTGATCCTCACCAAGTCTCCATTCACAATGATGAAGAGACAAAACAGTATGTTATCGAGATCAAAGATCCCGAAGGCAAAACGGTAAAACAGTTCCCACCAGAAAAAGTGCTAAACCTGCACCAGAAATTGGACGATCTCTCAGGTATGGTCATCGATGAGATGATTTGACGGAGCTCGGCAGTGTCGAAGGATCGACCAACTGACTGAACTGGGAGAAACTCATGAATAATATCGCTTTTTCGGGTCTTGCCTCTGGGTTGGATACCGGTGCTATCGTTAGTCAGCTTGTAGAGTTGAAACGAGCCCCCATATATCGTCTGCAAAACCGCAAACAAGGTTTTCAGGCTCAACTATCCTCTCTTGTTAAACTCAAGACTAAACTTACTGACATGCAATCGGCCATGCAGGATCTGGATACAGCTAACGAATTCAGTTCCCTAAAAGCCACCAGCAGTGACGAAGACTTTCTGACCGTAACACCTGGCAGTGATGCTGCTGCGGGCAGTTATACTTTTGAGATCTTAAATCTTGCCAAAGCCCAAAAGACTATCAGTCAGGGTTTCGACAGTGTTGAAGAGTCCATCGGTTCAGGCATTGTCAGTTTTAATGTTGGTGGAACAACCACCGATATAAACCTCACCGGTTTCAACAGTCTTGAAAGCCTGAAAAACCTGATAAATAACGATGTGGCGGGCGTGACAGCTTCTATCATTAACGACGGAAGTGAATCAGGAAACTATACTCTGGTTCTCAGTGGTGAAGAAGCAGGTTCGGACAACTCCTTTACCGTGGATGTAAGTGGCTTAAGTGGTGGAACCACTCCCCTGTTTACAACCGCCGCAGAAAATGTGGCAACCGATGCAACAATTGAAATTGATGGCCAAACGGTAACCGTTGGCAGCAACAGTTCCGATGAAGTGATCAGTGGTTTGACGATTAATCTTTTGCAAGCCGAAGTAGGCAAGGAAGTCACCGTCAACGTTACTGTTGATACCGAAGGAATTTCCGAAAAAGTCAAAACCTTTGTCGACAAATACAACGATCTTTTTACTTACATTAAAGAACAAGGCGGTGAAGAAGGAGAACTCCGGCAAAATCCTACTCTTCGTGCTGTTGCCAGCCGTATTGAAAGAATTGCCACAAGCGCCCTCGATGAAGGCCTGGGCAGTATTACCAATTTCCACCAGGTGGGAATTTCTCGCGGTGATGGCCGTACCCTCAATTTTGATTCTTCAGATTTTGCCGATGCCTTAAACGATGACTTTAACGGTGTTCGTGATTTTTTCATCGAGCGTGAAGGTAACCTTGGAAAAAGCTACCTCTTTGACCAGGCCGTTGAAAGCATGACTGACAGCATTGATGGTCTTTTTAAAATTTCAAACGACGCCCTGAATAAAAAGATTGAGTACGCGGATGATGGAATCGATCGCTACGAACGCAGCGTTGAATCTTACCGCAAAACCATGGAACGCAAATTTACGGCCATGGAAATGATGATGGCTCAACTTCAGGCTCAAGGTTCTTACCTGGCCGGAATCACACAATAACCCGGCAACGGAAGGCAGGGATCAAGAATGTACAACAACCATGGGGCACAACGATATCGGGAAACCGACATCAGCAGTATCAGTAAGGAAAAAATAATCGTAATGCTTTACGAAAAGATGCAATCCGATTTAATGTGTGCCCAAAAAGCTATTAAAGAAGGCAACCGCATCGAAATGACCAAGAAGATCAATCATAGTCAGAGAATCGTTTCTGAATTGCGGGGAGCCCTGGACCATACCATCGGTGGCGAAGTAGCACAAAATCTGGAAAGTCTGTACGATTATTTGTTTCACCAGCATCTGGAAGTTCTGGTCAACCAGGATGAAAGCCATGTAGTAAATTGTTTGCGGGTTTTGGAGCCTTTGCTCCAGGCATGGAAACAAATCCCCTCAGGGACTGGAGACAATACGGCCCGGGAACAAGCCGAAAGTCAGCTGACCACTGAAACTGGCTCAGAAAATGCTACTCAGAAAATGAAACCCCAAGATCCGGCACCTGAGGTACCGGAGGGAACAACTAGTCTTCTTTCTGTATCGGCGTAAAATGAATTTAAACCAGGCAATTCAAAGTGCACTTGACCAGACAGGCCGCCTCGAGGCGGCTTTGTCTCTGGGTGAACTTGAACTTTGCAAAGATCTTTTGGTTCTTCGCGGTGAAACCATGATGGTATTCCAGCAAATGCACCAAATAAGTACTCAGGAAGAAAAGCTTCAGTGCCAGGATTTGTTGATTGAATTAAAGAAATCTGATCAGGTATTGATGACTAATTTTAACGCCCAGCTGGAAAATTCTGCGGTGGAATTAAGAAAAGCAAACACTTCAGGGTCCGGAACCCCGGTAGGATCTTACAAAAACCAGGCTGCCCCCAGTTGCGTTGATAGAAAAGCATAACCAAAACAAATTTTAAAAAAGGCTGAAGCAATGAAATGCTTCAGCCTTTTTTGGTGTCAAAATATGGCCATCAAACCCGCTATTATTTTGAGGGGCCTTTCAAATTTTTCCTGATGGCAGCCAAGTCAAGATCATCACTGGCAGCAGCATCCAATGTTGTATTCTTAATCTCTTCGTAAATTTCGTGGCGATGTACGGGAATGCTGCGCGGAGCGTCAATGCCAATTTGCACTTGATCGCCGCGTATATCGACAATCATGATGGCGATGTCATCTCCAATCATGATTTTCTCATTGCGTTTTCTACTGAGTATTAGCACGGGACCTCCCTGTCCGGCCTCCGAAAATCCCTGATTGTTGTTTCAGTGATTTTCGGGCTTGTTTCTAGACTCCCGCGGGCTCAGGCTCATTCTGGGTGATGTTTTCAGAAGAAGCTTCTGATCCATCAGCTCCAGCTTCCGCTTGAGCAGATTCCTCGGTATTTGTCTCTACTTCATTGTCCCCCGCATCGCTTTTTACGGCAAGCCCAAATTTGAAGTAATTGATTTCCTGACGCATGCTAAAACTGGCATCGTCAATAGTCAGCTGTTGCCCTGCCCTTGTTTCTGTGTCTATCACCAATGGTGCCAACAGGTTACCAGTGATTTTAGCTCCACCGGCATGGACTGTGGTAATAATCAGAGTGGCAAGATCTTCTGGGTCTTTTGTTCCCAGTTTGGCTCGTACGCCGGCTCCCACCTTGACTTCGTAGTCATCGTGGAAGAGATACGACTGGGCTACGGGGAAACCAAAGTCTCCTCGATCCAACGACTGAAACCATTTCATGGGTACGTCGTCGCCCATCTCCAGGATAAGCCAGTTTCGCAGGTTCGGCATACCCACAAGGCCTTCGGCCAGATGGATCACATCTTCCTCGCGATATTCGAACTCCCCGAAACGTACGGTTTTGAACTTCGGCATTACAGGCTCCTTGTTGATTATGGCTGGCGGCTCCTAAACCGCCTTAATCCACGTTAACGCAAGTACTGCATCAGGTTAGCGGAATACAGCTTGCTTGTTACCAGAAGGCTTGCCTGGTAGCTGGTTTCCGCGTGGCTCAGGTCGGCGGCCACCTGGGCCACGTCTGCATCATATTCCAAAGAGAGATTGCTTTGCAGGCGCTCATCCCTTTGCCGGAGAATGCTTTCGGACCAATCGAGGTCTTTCTGGCGTCCACCATTCTTCATCAGCAATTGGTAAATGGTGTCTTCAATGGAATTCAATTCCGTCAAGGTATCTCGAATTCCCTCTTTATCACCGTTTTGAAGTGCTGTTTTAAGATCTTCTAACATTCCAAACAATCTCACAGGAGTTCCCGAACCATTCAAACCCAGGGCCGATGCCGTGTTTGTGGAATCAGCATTGGAAACTTCAAAAGCTTCGGGGCTACCACCAATAAGATTTAGTGTATTGTTTTGCAGTTGCATTTCCATTCCGGGCACGGAACCGTTAAATAAAGTATGCAAGTCGCCAATTGTGGCAGCAGCACTCAAATCAATGGAATACGTTGATCCTTGCCATTGCACATCCATAACACCAAGAGGTAGGCTACCAGCCAGGGTTTCAATATCGGCGAGATTTGTGCTCAAATCGGCTGTTGCACGAATGTCCCGACCGGAAAGAGTTCCCCCTTGGCTTGTTGCATTCAACCCAAGAGTGGCAGCGGTGGTGCCACCGTTAATTTCACCCACAACCAAAGGCCCGGTACCAGTCATTTCCAAACCGGAACCACTACTGTTAATGCCCAGGGTTACAGCCCCGGAAGTAGCCGTATTGACCAGCGTAATTACGTCATTGACCGTAACGGCACCACTTAGATCCACTTGATATGTGGCTCCTGTGCCGTCACTTATGGAAATTGTTCCAGGAGACCAACCATTACCCAGATTCAAATCGGATAAATTGGTTGTTAAGTCAACCCGGGGGCCCATATCGATCTGTCCGGCCAAAGTTGAGCTTTGGGATCCAAGGAAAATATCCCCGGGAATGTTTAGTTTCATGGTGCTGTTGGGGCCCGTGCGGCTAATAATATCACCCGAATCACCCTGATAAAGAACGGTTGATCCGCTCCGGATAAAAGGTGGTGTTTTTACTTGTTGACCTGAGAACAGGAAATTTCCTTCAATGCTGGTATTTAGCACGTCAAGAAGCCGGTTCATGAGGTTGTCCACCTCAATAACCGAGGTATCCTGACTTTGGGGTGTCGCAATAGCCGAAGACTCACGCAGTGAAATTACCCGAATATCAGCCAGCACATCGCTAACGCTCTGCAAAGCCACGTCGGTACCATCGACCATAATTCGGCTCCGGGTGACGTTGGACAGGTATTCGTCGTTGTTCGCGATCAGGGCGTTGTAACGCTGAATGGTCCCCACAGCACGAGGATCATCAGCATAAGAATTCACCCGCCGCATACTGCCCATCATTTGTTGTTGGTCCAGCATTCGTCCCAGACTTCGATTCAAATCACCAATTAGAATTGATGACAAGTAACTGTCAGTAACTCGAAGACTCATACAAATTCACCTCCTCCTTTTTACACCATATTCATCAGCGTATCGTACATACTTTGCACGGTACTGATAATTTTGGCTGCTGCATTGTAGCTGTTCTGGTATCGCACCATATTGGCGCCTTCTTCATCGAGACTCACTCCGCTAACACTGGCCATTTTAGTTTCCAGTGATCCCACAACATTTTGCTGGTTTTCAACCATGAATTCATAGCTGTTGCGTTTTGAAGCAACGACCGTAAGCATGGAACGGTATTCATCCCCCACACTCTGGGCATCGGGTCCGCCCACACCCACGTTTGCCAGATCAGCAATGGCCAGGGCAATTGAGTTATCACCTTCAGCAGTTGTTGTTCCAGTAGCCACCAGGTTGGGATTGTTGTCCAAAGCCGGGTTTACTTCGATGGTGTGCATGGAGTCGCCAGAGAAAAAGGTTTGGCCACTGCTGTAGGAAGTACGCCCTTGAACATGCAGGCTGTTTACTTGTTCAATGACATTGGAAGCCAGCGAATCGAGACGGTCGCGTACGTCTTTAATGTGGACGTCACGGCTGCTCAATAAACCTTCAAGTTTCCCTGGTGAAAGGGAGACTTCCTGGTGGTAACCCTGAGTTACGATGGACATCTTATAACCATCATCAGTATCTACGTAAGTACTTTGGAATTTTGTAACCGTATCGCGGGCAACCATGGTTCTTCCGGCTAAAATCACATCTTTGGTGCCGTCATCTCTTTCCAGTACTGATACTTCAGCAATTTCAGAGACCTTGGTTATTAGCAAGTCACGCTGGTCGCGCAAGTCGTTGGCAGATTCCCCATTGGACTCTGCTGCCATAATTTGACCATTCATATTGGCCACACCTTCGAGAAGGCGATTCAGGTTCTGGATTTCCGATTGAATGTTGTTTTCAATGTTGGCTTCCAGATCATCAAGAGAGTCATTGATGGAATGAAAATCGGTAACCAGACTGATGGCACTGCTAACAACATCCTGTTTCAGGGTATTGTTAATCGGTGGCTGAGCTAAAGCATTCCAACTGTTAAAAAAGTTATTTAGAGCATTTCCAAGATGGTCATTGTCAACCGAACCGAGAATGGCTTCAACTTCGTACAAAGCAGAGTCAACAGCTGAATAAGATTCCATTCGGGCTTTTTGTACCCTCAGGTTGTTGAGCAGAAAGTCATCCTGGATGCGACGTATGCCCTCCACTTCAACCCCTCTTCCAATGGCGCCATAAGGAAGGATATCGGGACGTCGAGCGGCGAAGTGTACACTTTGGCGGCTGTAACCTGGAGTATTGGCGTTGGCAATGTTATGCCCTGTTGTGGCCATTCCTGCCTGAGCGGCGAACAAAGCCGACAAACTTGAATCCATGACTGAATTTAAACCTGGCATTGTTCCTCCTTAAGCCTGTTTAACCAGAACCCCACCGGGTCCTCGTTCTGCATTTCGGGCATTGTTGCCATAACATCCTGAAGGATCGGTCAAAACTGCTGAACGAAAAATTTCAGCCTCTTCCCGGGCCAAATCCAAACAAAACTCGGCTAACTGTCGATTTAATTCATTCTGACGAGCCAAGCGCACACTGGTTGCCCTCAAGTCGTTTGTGGCTCTTACAACTTCAGAACGGGCTCGGGGACACGTCGTTTTTATCAGTTTTTCAATACTGATATCCTGATTCCCAAGGCCCTGATTATTTGCTAATTCCCGAACAAAACGCTCTCTGGCAATTCTGGCTTCATCCGCCTGGGGTAAATATTTCGCCCATTGCCTGGCATTGGAATCAAGGCGGTCCACATCTTGTCGCTTCATGTAAGAATTTTGCCGCCAAGCCAAACGCAGCAATCGTCGGTATTGTCTGGTTTCAACTTCCAGGAGGGAAGCCAAAAGGCAGCAATCGTCGTCTATCATGGTGTTTTGAGGATCAAATCGATTCATGGCTAATCTCCAAGACGGGTTTCAGTTGGCCAGCTTAAATTCTTACTCGCCATTTTTGTGCCACCAAGCTTTTTGAACCTGTCCATGACCTTTTCCACATAATTTTGGGTTTCCGGAAAATCGGGTACCCTGCGTCCGGCTTTATCTACATTGCCGGGTCCGGCATTATATGCGGCCAAAGCCAATTTCAGATCTCCGTCGTATCGTTTAAGCATTTGCGAAAGGTATTTTGCACCACCGGCCAGATTTTGCGATGGGCTGGTGGAATCTTGTACTCCCAAATCGCGAGCGGTTGCGGGCATCAACTGCATTAAACCCTGGGCGCCTTTATGACTTTCAGCCAAGGGATCGCCAGCGCTTTCTTCCATGACAACAGCCAGAATCAATGCCGGGTCCAATCCGTTGGTTTCGGCAGATTGGGTAATTTCGTTTTCAAACCGCTGAAGTGTATCGGCAACTGCCTGTCCCTGATTGCTGGCATGCAGACGCAACTCCAGCCTTTGGGCAAGATTGTTTGATCCAGCATTCATTTGGAGGTAACGCTCCATAGCCTGGGCGGGCAACGGGCTTACAGGAGGATGATTGGCTTGAATTTGCTTGCCTTCAGTTTCACCCAGAGAGCTTTTGAATTGCCGGACAATCATCTGAGCAATGCCCATCTGGTTGTGACCTGTGGCCATGGCTTTGGCCATTTCAGCATCTTGCATCTGTTGGTAAAATTTTGTGGGACCACCGCTGTTCATCAGTTTGTTGTCAGGAACAGTCCGTCTCATGGCTTTCATCAAATTGTTCAGAAAAACCGCTTCAAACTGTTTGGCTGCTTTTTCCAGGCCCTCCAGGCTTTCTTTGTTGCCTGCCTGGCTGGCTAACTGATTCAGCTTGGCTTCGGCAGACATGCCTTCAGCCTGTTGAATCATGTTGCCTGTGTTTTGGGGGCCCAGAATATTCATGATTCCCCTACATTATTACCAGTTCAGCCTGAAGGCTGCCGGCACGTTTTAAGGCTTCAAGAATAGCAATAATATCCCGGGGACTGGCGCCAATATCGTTCAACACACCCACAACGTCCGCAACAGTGCTTGTATCCGGAACCCGTAAAACACGGGCCTCTCGGTCTTCCACATCGGTTTCCACATCGGGGGTCACAACTGTATTTCCCACCCTGGAAAAATTGCCGGGTTGAGAAACATCGTAGTAGGTGTTTACAACAACTTTCAAAGTTCCGTGAGCCACGGCTGCTTCACGTAATTTTACATTTTTCCCAACAATGATGGTACCGGTCCGTTCGTTGACCACTACTTTTGCAACAGCATCGAATTTGGTTTCCAGCTTGCCCATATCAGCCAGGAAAGGCACGGGGTTATCCTTGTAATCATCGGGAATCATGACATCTACCGAAGATGCGCCCGATGCTTTGGCCAGCTTCATTCCAAAACGTGAATTGATAACCTGGGCCATTTGGTCGGCTGTGGAGAAATCGGGTTGGGCCAGCAACCAGGTTACAGTGTTGTTATCAGTGTACGATCCACCCATTTTCACTTTTACAATGCCACCATTGGGAATTGTACCCACCTGGGCATGATTTTTCCGAAAAGAATTTCCCGCTCCACTTTTGATGTTAAAACCACCAATGGAAACAGACCCTTCCGCCAAAACTACCAGGTTACCTTTATGATCCATGAGCGGAGTCATTATCAGAGTTCCACCTTCAAGGCTGTTTGCTCCGTAAAGGCTGCTGACTTTTACATCAATGGTTGACCCAATGCGTGCTGTGGGGTCAATACTTGCACTGACCATTACCGCGGCTGTATTTTTGGTAATAAGTTCCAGCGGTGCGGTTACATTATGCTTTTCAAGCATGGAGCGAACCATATTGTGTACCGCTTCACTACCGGCAGGATCTCCGTCGCCATTAAGCCCTACAACCAGGCCGTGGCCTGTCAGAGGCTCAGGGGTTGTGCCTTGCAATCTGGCCAGATCTTTTATGCGGGATTCATTGGCTGCCAAAACTGTTTGTGTTTGGGCCAAAAATGCCAGCAACAGCAAAGCCAATAGCAGCAAACGGAGTGACGGATTTTGGGAAAAACGCATCGTCTTAACCTTTCTAGAACAACCAGTTAATAACTTTTGTAATTACGCCAGGCTTGGCAGCATCATTCACCATTCCCGAACCATTGTAAGCAATGAGTGCATCAGAGATGTAAGTACTCATGATGGTATTATCCGGAGTAATGTCCTTGGGTCGGCAGATGCCAGTAATTTCAATGATGGTTTTTTCCCCGTTAACATTAACCATGCGCGATCCCTCAAGGCGGAAATCACCGTTGTGCAGAACTTCAGTAATACGGGCAGTCATTTCAGCACTTAAATTGCCACTGCGCTGGGTATTACCGTCTCCAGTGTATTTATTTTCCACAGACAGGTCCCAGGGTTTGACAAAATCAAGGAAGCCAAGACCAGGTCCGCCGCTGGTTTCACTTTTGTTATTTGCTTTTGTTTTGCTGGTGGCGTCTGCACTGCTGGATTCAGTAATGATGATGGTGATCAAATCGCCAATACGATGAGCCTTCAGATTTGAGATCAAAGACTCCCCCGTTTCAAAATCGATCAGGGGTTCACGGGCAGAAGCCAGTTGCGGCAGGAACATCGAAGCACAACAAACTACAAGAATGGCCAAGACCATTCGGGTCTGGTGATTTGTTTTTATATGGATAAATACTTTCATCATTTTAGTTTCTCCATTTCACAATACCAGGTGCCACCACCCGGGCGTTCACCAGACGTTTAGTTAATTCGTTCAATACCGGTATGGTTTGCCCAACAGCCCCTTCTTTCCGGGCCATGGCTTTGACCGTCACCAAAATACTACCCCTTTGAACTTCCAATTGAACCATGTCACCTGAATAGATGACCGGTGTGGGTTTGAGGTCGCATTGTCGTAAATAGTCTCCAGCTGTAATTGTTCTGGCACAGGAAACTCCAGCCAGATTTTCACGGCCGAATAAATCAGTCTTTTGGCGTTTTCCAGCCAAATCAGTCCAATTCCACACAAACAAATCCTCAAGAAGAGTTTGTCCTCTGCGAATATTCAAGCGCGCGGTTGCAGTTTCCTTGAAATGATGAAGAATGACAGTGACCGGGAAATTTGTACTACCTGCATCGGAAACCCATTCAATGGACAGGTGATTTCTTCCCGGTTCCAACATTTGAGTCCGGGCCAGCTTCATTTGAAAATTTTCTGTTTGAGCCATGGCCAAGTTGTTGGGCAATTCCAATTCAAACCAGGAAACAGGAGCTCCATTTTCGGCCGTCGGCACAAAAGGCTGCACAATGCGGCGAATTTCAGGACGCAAGGAATGAGGCTCAACAAGAGTCCCCGTTCTCAGAATATAGCATTCTGATGATCCTTTGAAACAAACGCCCGCAGCCATTCCTTCTGTAACCAGTTGCCTCAAAATGCCTCGTCGAGAAATTAATTGAGTGGTTCCTGGCAAGCCACTGTTGGCAACAACCAGACTTGCCACTTCAGCAGGCAATTCTGTGGTGGAGACAAGAGACAAAGTCACTTTTCCACCGGAAACACGAACTGTGTCAGGCATGGTAAATGTCCACGAAGCCAGGCTGGCCAAAGGGCTGGTTGTTATAACAACAGTCAAAATAATGGCAGCTGATTTACATAGCCTCATGACTTACCTCTTCAGCCTATTGATGGTTTGCAGCATTTCATCAGCCATGGTTATCGTCTTGGAATTCAACTCATATGCACGCTGGGCACTAATCATTTTCACAAGTTCATCGACGGTTTCAACATTACTCATTTCCAGAAATCCGGATGCCGTTTCACCGATTCCCTCCAGGCCGGGGTTGCCCAAAATTGGCGTACCAGAGGCTGGTGATTCTGAAAAGATGTTGCCACCACGGGCATCAAGACCCGCGGCATTGGGGAACCGAGCCAGTTCAACCTGACCAATTTCCTGAATTTCGGCATCGGCGCCTGCGGTCCTGACGGCAATAATTCCTCCTCTGGAGATGGAAATATCCATTGCGTCTTCAGGAACCGTCACATTTGGCTCGAGCAGGTAACCCTGAGATGAAACAATGTTGCGGTCTGCATCCAGCTTAAAACTACCATCACGTGAATATTTGATATTGCCATCGGGCATCCTCAGCTGAAAAAAGCCATCTCCCTCAACCATCACATCTAAAGGATTGTTAGTTGAGACGACGGTTCCCTGACTGAAGTTTTTATTGGTTGCAACAAGCTTTACGCCATGTCCCACCTCAACTTTCGCCGGTCTGGCTCGACCTTCTGCATCGATCATTCCGCCCGGCATTACCTTTTCATATAGCAGGTCCTGGAACTCAGCATGACTGCGTTTGTAACCCGTGGTATTAACGTTGGCCAGGTTGTTGGCAATGGTATCGATATTCATCTGCTGGGCTTTCATGCCCGAGGATGCGGTTCCCATAGCTCTAATCATTTCATCTACCTTTCAATGGCTCTTAGCCTACACGGGGCAATTTATTTACGGTTTTGCTCAGCATATCGTCTTCTGTGGTCAGGGTTTTTTGCTGAACTTCGAAGGCCCTTTGAGCTGTTATCATGGCTACCAAAGTATCAATGGGATTCACATTACTGCCTTCAATATGACCCTGGGCAACGATAACTTCTTCAGCGGGAAGTGGTTGGGCTTCCATCTCTGGTGGGGTTCTCATTATGTTGTTGCCTTGGTGTTCCAAACGGGTTGGATCGGCGAAATTAACAATTTTCAATTTATTCGCAACGGAGCCATCGACCATAATGGTGCCATCACTTTCAATGGAAAAGCTGTCACCATCCAAAACAATGGGACCACCTTCACCCAGAACTGGCAAACCATCAGGAGTCACCAATTGCTTCTGGGCGTTCAGGGTAAATGATCCCCCACGTGTGAATCTTTCTCCGGTTGCTGATTCAACTGCAAAAAATCCAGGGCCCATGATAGCGACATCCGTGTCACGGCCGGTGGTGGTGATGTCTCCACGACGGGTATCCGTTGCATGACTCATGACCAGGGGTTTGGAATTGACCCAATTATCATCAAGACCAGGACGGCGTTGGGTTTTGTCCAATTGATTGGTGTTAGCGGCGGCGTTCTGGCCTCGGTCACCGGCACCATCAACTGTGGAAACCCGGGTTAATATTTGACGGAAGCCCGTAGTATTGACGTTAGCCAGGTTATTAGCCAGGGTATCAATTCGGGTTTGTTGTAATTGCATGGCCTTTTCGGCTGTATTCATGCTTCTGATCAAAATATTGCCTCCTGATGCAGCGGGCGCACTTCTTTCAGCAGACAATTCGCAATCTCCATGCCGAATGCAGGTTGTTTTGAAGGATCCTGAGGTTTGTGGGAGGGGGCATATTTTGCCTAGCCCGAAAGAGCTTAATTGGACAAATGCCTGCTTGGCAGGTACTTGCTCTCTTAAAAGACTAGTAATGGGGAAATTATTGCCGGTAAGGAAAAATATTCCTCACCCCAAAACAGGAATCGAGCATGATCAAAAAACAACCGCACACTGTTAGGAAGCAGATCAGAATTAGGTCAGGACTTCGTTTTGTTCAGTTTCGGAACCTGGGGTTTCGGCATCACGGTCGACGGGGTATTTTGCCAGGGGAATGTTAAAAGTGAAAGTACTGCCCTTACCTGGCTCACTACTTACTGTAACATCACCACCATGGGCTTCCACCAATTTTTTGACGATAACAATTCCCAGGCCAACACCTTTTATTTTCCGTTGGGAATTGCCTCGGGTGTATGGGTCAAACAGCACCGCCAATTCATCGGCGGACATCCCTATGCCCCCATCGGCAACAGAAACTCTGGCTTTGGTACCTTTTTCTACAACGGTGATGCGAATAAAACCCTGATCCTTATTGTATTTGATGGCGTTGGATAACAGGTTACGCAGGATTTGTGTCAACCTCAAGGGATCGCTGTGAACCAGAATATCATTGGAGGGTAAATTCAAAGATACTTTCAAATCACGACTTTCAGCAATAGGACCCAAATCTTCAATAACTTCCGTAATCAACTCACCAAGACTATGATCCTGGCATTTAAGATTCACAAACCCGGCGTCCATCTTACTCATATCAAGGAAGTCGTTCAGCAAAGCGGTCATTTCGGAAATCTTCCGGTTTACGCTTTCCATAAATTCAATTTGGGTATCATTGATGGGGCCCGTTTTTCCGGTGGCCATAAGCGAGACATACCCCTGAATAACAGACATGGGCGAACGAAGATCATGGGCAATCATACTGTGGAAATCTGCTCGCATGCGTTGGCTTTCCACTTCCCTGGTTACATCGCGGAAAACATACGCCATGGCAACTTCATTTTCACTCAAAGTGATAGGAGCTGTTCTACCTGTTAAATATGTGGTTTCGCCATCTATGGTAATTTCCATCTGCAAGTCTTCGTGACATCCCTGCCTCAATTGGTCGATAGTTTCTGCTGGAATGTCCAGAATCGAGAGGATTTCCGTCATGCTCTTAAAATTTGCCACCTCACGAGGCATGCGAAGAATGTTCAGGAAAACCTGACTGGCCAGGACCAAACGATCATCTTCGCTGCAAATGGCGACTGGTTCATGCAGGAAACGGAAAATCTGATTGAGTTTGTCACTTTCATTTTTGAGCTGGTCCTGCAGATCTTTAATACGCAGAAAAGCATTTATTTTTGAAGTGAGTTCCTCGGGAGAAACATCCTTGTGCAAATAATCATCGGCTCCCATTTCCAAACCCCGAATTCTTTCCGTAGTCTCATCTTCGGAGCTAAACATAAGAATGGGGATACCCTTGGTGTCTTTATGGGCCCGCAAGGTTCTACTGACCTTAAATCCGTGCATCTCAGGCATTTCCTTATCCAATAGAATAAGGTCGGGCAATTTTTCAAGAGCCATTCTGGCACCCGCAACACCATCGTTAGCCACCAAAACCTTAAACCCGCGTTTTTCAAGCAGGTACTTGGTTTTTGTGCAAACAAGGATGGAATCATCCACCAATAGAATTGTGGGTTTTTTGGATTTATCCAAAACTGGGTCCTTTGTCCTTTAAACCATATTTGAAAATACAGAAATCGCTCATGATTATTATCGGACAAAAAGTAGGAGACTTAACAAAAAAAAACCCGGTTTTAACCGGGTTTTCAACTATTTTGGGCAATTTAAGAAGTTGGGGTCAGTCAAGATCCGCCATTAAAAATGTAATGTGCCGTTCAAGATTTTCCATACCTTCTGGCTCGATCAGAGTGAAAAAGACCGCTATTTCATAGTCTTCGCAGTCTATGGTCTCTGCTTCGGGCTTGGTTCGAACAACAATGCCCTCGCAAGGCACGGAAGCTCTTTTTTCCCCTATTTCGCCGCCCTCATCTGGCACACAAACTTCGAGCTCCATAACCAATTTGGTCATCGGCTCGATAAAGTGATCCGATTTGAAATAAACCCCGGATGAGGATATATTGATCGTTTCCAGTTGGGCAGTCCCTGCTTTGCCATCATCTCCAGGGATCTGGATTTCAAGCTTCAGATTCGCATCCAACCGGTCAGCCCGGCGTCTTTCATTTTTTAAATCCGTCAATTCCGAGTCTCCTTCCCAAGGACCTAGTGGTTCCTAATTTTTCATATCAGAAAAATCAATAGAGTTCGGATAGTAGCCCAAGCGCCGGCATCCTGGATGCCGGCCACCCTGGCTCACTATTTTTTCTTATGACGATTCTTACGCAACCGTTTTTTACGCTTATGCGTTGCAATCTTTTTGCGCTTGCGTTTACGCCCGTTAGGCATAACGACCCGCCTTTCAATTTTAAGTGAACCACCGGAACCCGACGTCCAAAGGCCCCAAGTCAAACTCACGGCAACTTCTGAACATTAAAGCTCCGAAGGTGGAAACCCGAAACAAAGTTTTCAAAAGAATCCTTCATCGGTCAAACGACTCGTCAAGATATAACCCGAAAGCCGTTTAGACAATAAGGAAATGGCCTTTTAACTATCTTTTTCGTTCAAACGTCCTTTTAGGTCATTGGACGCCTTAAAATAAGGCACTCTTTTGGCTTCAACCTGCACCGCCGCCCCGGTTCTGGGATTTCGGGCTTTGCGAGCCTGCCTTGTTTTTACTTTGAACGATCCAAACCCTCTAAGCTCAACCTTATCACCATCTATCAGAGCTTGTCCAATATTATCCATGATGAGGTTGACGATAACCCCTGTGTCCTTCTTGTTGATGCCGGTTTCACCTGCGATGATCTCGACGAGTTCAGCTTTGGTCATCTGTAGTTCCCTTTCAACCCAAAAACGTTTTTGGTCTCGAACCAGAAACGCCCCCCTTTAGCGTTTGTTGATCTCTTCTACCTTCTTCTGTTTTAAGAAGTTAAGGAACTAATTATTATCATAATTCTGTGAAGAAGCCAAGAAAAAAATGTCCACCGTTTTCCGCCGCGTGACTAAAACTAAGAACTTACAACACGAAGAGAGTAAGAACCGTAATGACCAAACACGAACAGTACAGAGGACATTTACAAGAAAGAAAGCAAAGGGTATGCCAATATCCAAAGGCCGTTGTGAAGGTCTGAAATTGGGCCAAAGACACGGCTAACCTGTTGAGGGTTAGCGCCTTAAAGGGGCTTGCATAAAAACACACACTTATGGATAAGACCATTTACCTTCAAAAATCAGGTGCAATTGGAAACGACAAAACCTTTAAGGAATGCAAAATGCCTCCTGCGGAATTCCAGGAAATCAACGAAATATAATGGTACCTTTAAAAAATATAATTAAAAAGCTTTTCAACCTCTTCTGAAAGCTCGCACCCCCGCCGCCCCATTACAATTCGGGCTGTATCAACGGCTCTTGCCTTTTCATAGATGGCTGAATCGCCTAAACCACCCCAGGAAAAATTACCAACATGTTTTGCAGGCATCTCCCCGCCAAAAATATTGCTGGAAAAACCAATACAGGTTCCGGTGTTGAACATAGTTCCGATGGCTGTTTTTGCGTGGTCTCCCATCAGCAATCCAACAAATCTTTGTCTTGTATTAACCGTACCAGAGCCGATGTTGATACGGACGTTTCCATAATTGTTTTTCAAATCACTGCAAGTGGTCATAGCACCAAGATTAGTCCAGCTTCCAATGGCTGCATGCCCAATAAATCCGTCATGCTGCTTGTTGGCAAAATCTCCAAAACTGCTCTCTCCTATTTCACCCGCCATTCGATTGCCTATTCCAAAACTGGACTCCCCATAAATAGTGGCACCAGCTTTAAAAGTTGATCCACAGCCAATATACAGCGGACCCTCAAGGAAACAGTGAGGCATAATATTTACCTCACGGTCAATAATAATTGGGCCCTTTGAGGCATCCAGAACTGCAGATTTCGCTATTTGAACCTCTTCAGCTAACCAAACATTTCCTTCTTCTGAAAAACCAGATGAGAGCTTGAAATTTGATTCTTTCAACCAGAATGGAGTGGAATTGTCTTTCGATGGAAACAGACCAAAGGGCGTTCGTTTAAATTGAGCGCATTCTTCCAAAAACTCCGCATCGTTTTCAAGGATTTTCGATATATTTGGAGCCAACTCCCAAATAGCATTCAAAGCCGGCAAAATCAGATCAGACGTTTGTGTTAAAACGGCTTCCCAGTTGAAAGTCGCTGGTTTTGATTCATATTCAGCTGGTTTCACGGCACACCATTTTTGCCATTGCTCGTACAGTTTGAGGGAGTGTTCCGGTGCCATTTTTGCTGCTACCAGCCCTTGTTCGTCACTGATGCAGGCTCCAACGGGCAAACCATCATTCTTCAAAAGGGCGGAAATTTCAGCAATACTTCCCCTTGAGCGACCGTTGATCCAGAAATGAAAAGGAACCTTGTCTTTTCCTTTTTCCAAAACATCTGGATTAGCTGAACCGGCAGAACCATGGTGAAGAGGGGAAAGAAAATTCCGACAAAGAAGTACGGGTTTGACCGAGCCACCGGTTTTCTGATGAGAAAAAAGCAGCTCCCCTGCCAATTGGGCCCTTTCGCGTGTATTGAACATCCCCATTCGCAATTCATAAACAGGCAAACTGGTTGTCAAAGGGCGAAAATTAGCCCAACTGGAATCTTCAAAGACAATAATTAGGGGCTGCACGAAGACATCCTTTCACAGTGATCGGGTATTTGTTTTCAGGATAGTATATGAATTTTCCCAAAATGGCATTCGTAATTTTCCACATTTTAGCCAGAAAAACTCAAGCAAGAGCGTCAATTAGACTTCCCAGTGTATCATCGTTTAAACGCAAAACCTGTATATTCATATTGTATCCCAAGGCTGCTTCTTTTATCCCCACTAATTCAGAAGAAAGGGAAATATCATTTCCCCCGGTTTCCTGGTTGCTGCCAGTACCCCATTTTGAGATATTTTGGGCATGATTAGTCATTTTTGACTGGTTTTGCTGTATACCAGAGAGAGCCGATTGAATTGCAGATATTGATGACATACAAACCTCCACTGTTATTATCGGCAACGGGGTGACATTCTGTAGCTTTTTCTGCAATTTACTCAATTTTTGTTATTTTTAATTGATTTTCTGTATTTATGATCGAATCTGAATCCTCTACCTGCTATAATGTTACTAAGTATGGGAAGACCGTGCGAATATCTTCCGTCAAAGAAATTTCTGGAATTGGAGACTCAATGTTTAGACTAACAGCTATCTTTTTGATCTTTCTCGCGGCTTTTACCGTCACGGCCGGGATATCCCAGGCCGAATACGATACCGATCATTTGGAACTCCTTATTCCACATGCTGAAAGTTCTTTGGAAAAAGAAAGATTCGAAGCTCAGGAATATTTCTTTCAGGATTTAGAATTGAGGGATTCCCCGCCTTTTGGTCCCATCCGCAACTGTGCTGAATGGGAACCCACTACTGGAGTCATGATTCGCTACCCTCTTGGTTTACCATACAACCTTTTGCGGGATATGGATGATCAGGTCAAGCTGCATGTGGTGGTTTCCAGTGGATACGAATCTTCTGCCGCCAGCAATATGGCAGCCAATGGTGTGGACATGGACCAGGTTGAATTCCTGGTTCGCAATAACGACAGCATCTGGACCCGGGATTACGGGCCGTGGTTTATTTTCACCGGAGACAACCAAATCGGGATCGTTAATCATACCTACAATCGTCCCTGGCGCCCCAATGACAACCAAATACCCTACTACTTCGCCTTGCAACAGGAAATGCCTGTTTACAACCACTCCATGTATCATACCGGTGGAAATTATATGACTGATGGCTCGCATATCAGCTCATCAACCATGCTGGTATACAATGAAGCCTATAGTGAAAACGGCATGACTCCAGCTCAGGTCGATGATCTCATGAATGTTTATTATGGCCTGGAAACCTATTCAGTGCTCGATTACATCGAAAATGGCGGAATCCACCACATCGATACCTGGGCAAAATTTCTTGATGAAGAAACTGTCCTGGTCAAAGATGTCTGGCCATCACACCACACCCACAATGCCTTGGACCAACGCGCTGCCCTCCTGGCATCTTTGACAGCCAGCACCGGTCGCCCGTACCAAGTGCACCGAATTTATTGTTACAACTTCAGTGGTGGCAATCCAGCCTCTTATACAAACAGCCTTATTCTCAATGATCACATATATGTTCCACTGTTTGGTAATTCCAGTTATGACCAAGCGGCATTGCAGATCTACAGAGACGCGGCCCCCGGGTATCAGGTCAGTGGTTATCAGTACGGTGGTTTTCTTACCGATGACGCTTTGCACTGCCGTACAAAAGGGATAATGGATGCTGGAATGTTACGAGTTGAGCATATTCCGGTCCGTGAAAACCAAATGGGTGATGCCATCATTGAAGCTTCAGTCCACGCTCATAGTGGTCAAACTATTGAAACGGCATCGGTCTTTTACCGGCACGATCAGGGTCTGTGGAATGAATTGCCCATGGAATTGGTCAGGGACAATCTTTACCGAACTGAAATTGCGGGCCCGGCCACGGCCTCTGACTGTCAGTATTATATAGCTGTGAACGACGCCAGCGGCAGGCAGGAAGGTATGCCCCGAAGCCAGCCCTCTGCCTGGTATACCTTCGCTCATGAAACTGACCTTTCACCGGTAAACGATGATTTGGAAATTTCTTCTCCAAAGCTAGCTGGCAATTTCCCCAATCCTTTCAACCCATCAACTACCTTCCGTTTTACTTTGGCACATGAGGGTCAAGCGAATTTAACGGTCATCGATACCAAAGGTCGGATTATAAAAAATCTGGTTTCCGGTATTTATCCTGCTGGTGACCACCAGATCACCTGGAACGGGAAAGACAATTCAGGGCGCAATGTTCCTTCTGGGGTATATCTTTATCAATTGCGGGCAGCAGGATTGCAATATACCAGGACTGCCACCTTGGTGAAGTAGAACTTATTGTAATAAAATTGTCATGGCTCAGCCTTCCGGGAAGGCTGGGCCTGTTAATTTTCCTAACAACTTTCGGGTTTTGAATCCTTTTATCAATAATATTTATGGATCAACGCATACAGAAGCTCTAGGTAAACAGCTGTTAACCCTTGAACAATCACAATTTACAAACCAAGTTTTTTACAATCCCTCCCTTAAAGCTTCCCGCCTTAACCTTTGTAATCAAACCATTTCACTCCCCTTTTCCTACTCCTTGACTAAGATCTAAGAGAACTGTTAGTTTCACTATCTAAATATTGACGGAAAAGCAGTAGCGAAGGTTTGCAGATGTTTTTTGCTAAACAGCTTTTCATTAAACACCGGAATAATCCGGTTAGGAGGTCCCGAAATGAACATGAAATTGATTCTTCTGACTCTGGCTATCATCCTGATGGCTTCGGTTGTTTTGGCTGAAGAGAAAACCGAAGAAGCGAAACCCGTTTCCGGAAAAGATCTCTACAAAAACCATTGCAAACAATGCCATATGGAAGACAGCGATGCCGGTGAATACACCCCCATGACCCTGATTCAGGAACAATGGGAAGAGTTTTTCGATGATTACTGGACTGAAACACACGGTGAAGTGTCCTGCCCGAAAGATAAAACAAAAATGGTCACTGACATGTGGGATGCCGACATGCTCAAGGCCGTCAAAAAGTTCTGCGTTGATCATGCTGCCGATAGCGAGCAGCCAATGACTTGTGGATAAGCTTTTGAATGGTTCAAAAGCATTTTCTCCAAACCCCTGGAGGGGCGAAGAAATGAAAAAGACACTGATCGCTCTTTTGAGTCTTTTGGTTTTGATTTCCCTGGCCACTGGTGCCATGGCCAAAACTACAGAAGAAAAAGTCAAAGACTTGCGAAAAAAAGTACAGAAGCTGGAAGTCAACGACCGCAAAGATGCCATTCAATGGGGTGGCGACCTGCGAGTTGAAGCTCACAGCATTACAGGCGAAACAGCTGATTATTTTGATGGCATGGCCCTTCAAAACGTCATGGTCAACTCCATTTTCTTCAACCAATACACCAACAATTATAATGCCATGAATGGCTATAATCCTGGTGATAGCGGTTATATGCAAACCTTGCCCATGAACCCGGATGGCTCTTTTGCCTACGATCAGGTTCAGGGTCTAATTGGTCAGGATCCTGGTGCCTATTGGCTTTGGAGTTCCAACCTCAATTTCTCTGATCTTCCCGGCGGCATGCAGGGCATGATGATGGAAATGGGTCAAGCCATGTTCATGATGCAGGGCAACGATCCTGCCGATTGGCCGGCCTTCACCCAAAGTCCCGATTTTGCTGCTTACATGGGTCAAGTCCAAACCGGCGCCATGGAAATGATGAATGGCGTCAACGGCTTGGTTCCCAGCTACAAAACCAACAACGACATTCTTTACACCACTCGTCTGCGTTTGAGCATGGACGCCAAAGTTGCCGACAATGTCAGCTTCACCGGTCGTTTAAGCATGTACAAGCCTTGGGGTGCCAGCACTCAGGTTGGCGTATTTAATGGTCAGGCCAATACTATGGCCATGGACGCCAACAGCCCAGGGGTTCCTGGCGGCGAGACCCTTAAAGTTGAACGCGCTTACTTCTCTTGGAAAAATATTGGCGGAGCCCCCATGTATCTGAGCCTCGGTCGCCGTCCCAGCACCGGTGGACCACCACTGCATTACCGTCACGACGAAATGCGTGCCGGAACCCCCATGGGTACTGTCATTGATTTCCAGTTCGATGGCGCCACATTCGGCTACAATTTTGGAGAATACACAACCGTCCGGGCTTGTTACGGTCTCGGTTATGAAAGCCAATACGGTAACGGCAGTATGCAAGCTGACCAGTTGAAAGATGCTTCTTTCTTCGGTTTCAACATCGATGCCTACAATACCGAAAAAATGCAAATCCAAACCACTATTGCCCGGGCGTTTAACGTTACCGATGGTTTTAATGGTTATGTGATCATGCCCAACGACCCGGTCAGTGGCAATCCCATGCCCGGTCCCATTGTGACTCGCTTCACTCCTTCGGCTAACCTGGGTGAAATTGATCTGGCCAGTGTCCTGGTGGCTCGCAACGATGGCCCTATTGACTGGTTTGTCAGTGGTAGCTGGTCCAAAACCAAGCCTGTTGAAGGCGTGGACACCCCCTTTGGCAGCCTCATGGCTGATCCTTTCCAAACGGCTGAAGAACAAACCGGTTCCATGTACTACCTGGGTGCCCGTTTCAACCTGCCGAACAAGAAAACCAAACTGGGTCTGGAATGGAATAAAGGTAGCCAATACTGGTTCAACTTTGCTCCTGCTCAGGACGACATCATTGCTCCGAAAACCAGTACCCGTGGTACTGTTCTGGAAGGTTATGTCACCCACCGAGTCAGCAAAAACTTTGTCGTGAAGTTGGGTTACATTAACTACAACTACGACTATTCCGGTTCCGGTTGGCACCTTGGCGCCCCAAAAGACCTGGATGACAACCCCACTCTCGGTTTCCCGACCTACAGCAAGGCCGGTAAAATTTCCCTGGGCTTCAGCGCCAGGTTCTAACGAGGAGATTTGAATGAAAAGATCAGCGCTTATTCTGATGGCGCTGGTGATTGTGACAGTTTGGCCGGGGGAATCCTCGGCCAAACGACGCTTTTATCCCCATCAGGAATACTTCGACACCTATGAAGGACCCGAAACTTGCCTTTTCTGCCATGAAGAAGAGGCTACTTCTTTCTTTCATTCCCAGCATTACCAGTGGGAAGGCGAAGCTCCGGGCATTGTTAATGCCGATGGTGAACGTTTGGGAAAAATGAACACCATGAACGACTTCTGTACCAACCCGTTGGCCAGTTGGATCGGCAATGCTGTCAACTCCGATGGCAAGGTCATTGCTCAGGGCTGTTCGAAATGTCATGCTGGTCTGGGAAAAGTCCCCACCAGAGAAATCAGTCAGGATCAGTTGGAAAACATTGACTGTCTGATTTGCCACGCTTCGGGTTATCGTCGTGATGCCTATCAGGATGAAGATGGCAATTGGGAATGGAGACCCATTCTCTGGAAAAACCAGCGGGGAATGGACTCCATTTCCAAACGCATTTCCTTGCCGAAAAGGAAAATGTGTTTGCGTTGTCACTCCGCAGCCGGTGGTGGACCCAACTTCAAACGTGGCGACATTGAATATGAAATGGCAGACTGTACTCCGGATTTTGATGTGCACATGGCCACAGAAGGCAACAACATGCAATGCATCGACTGCCATGCCGGAGACGATCACCGGGTTCGCGGACGCGGGACCGATCTTTCCGGAACAGACAGCCCGGACGATCTGCTTTTCTGTACGGAATGCCATGAGGAAAAACCTCATAACATTCCTGCTTTGGACCACCACACCGATAAAGTTTATTGCACCGTATGTCACATTACCGAGTTTGCAAAATCGGACAAAACGGACATGGTGCGTGACTGGTCCACCCCCAAATTCCACGAAAAAGGAAACAAGTATTCCGCTACAATCACCTTCGGTGAAAACGTTGTCCCGGAATATGCGTGGTATAACGGACAAACCAAGTTGATGAAAATGGGCGATAAAGTTCGTTACAACGATGACGGCACCATCACCATTATGGAACCTCAGGGGAAACGCAAAGACAAACACTCCAAGATTTATGCATTCAAATTGCATAAAGGTGTATTGCCAATCTGGAAGGAAAAAGACTGGCTTATTCCTCTGGCTGTTGATGAGTTCTTTATCACCGGTGATATTGCAACTGCAGTGAACGAAGGAAGTGCAGCCGCATATGGCGAGCACCACCCGGATTACGAATGGGTAAATACCAAACGTTATATGGGTATTTTCCATGAAGTTCGTCCTGCAGACAAAGCTCTGCAATGCCTGGATTGTCACCAGGAAGGCGGACGCATGAACTGGAAGGCCCTGGGTTACAAGGAAGATCCAATTTTGGATGCTTTGGATTAGGTTTCGCTGGGTTTGAGTTCGGCCTGCTGGGCGGGACCTCCTAACAGGCCGACAATAGACCGGGGATGGGCTGCGCCATCCCCGGTTATTTTTTTATGCATTTTCTTCTTTTGGTTTGTGCCACCAGCCAATAAAGCCAGCATGCAACCCTCGTTTAATCGGCTCAAGAGTTGAGTACATTACCGGTACCACCACCAGGGTAAGGAAGGTGGCCACGGCCAGACCCCAGATCACTGCCACACCCATGGGGCCCCAATACTGGCTGGAGTCACTACCCATTACCAGCAGACCCGACCAATCGTTTCTGAAGGGCGCACCAAAATCAATGGATGTCCCGGTGGTCAACGGTATTAAACCCAAAATAGTGGTTATCGCCGTAAGAATAACCGGACGGAAACGGGTTTCACCAGCATGCATGATGGCTTCGGTTTTTTCCATTCCACGCGCTCGAAGCTGAATAATGTAATCGAGAAGAACAATGGCGTTGTTGACCACAATGCCCGCCAGAGAAACGACCCCCACTCCGGTCATAATGATACCAAAAGGCGTGCCTGTAATCATTAGCCCGGCCATGACTCCCATTAAAGACAATAGGACACTGAAAATAATGACCACAGGTACAGTTATGGAACTGAACTGACTTACCAGCACCACAAAAATAAGCATGATGGCGATGCTGAAGGCCTCGCTGAGAAATGCGGCAGACTCTTCTTCGTCTTCACTTTTTCCTGTATAGGCCAGATTATAGCCCGCGGGCAATGGCAAATCGGCTAATTCATCCTGTACCATTTTCAGCATGACTTTTTCATTCTGACCAGTCATGACATCGGCGGTAACGGTAACCACACGACGAGCATCGATGCGATGCACAGCGGCCAATCCTGTTCCATATTCTGTTTTTGCAAACGCAGAAACAGGAATGGTTTTCCCTTCAAAAAAGATGGTGGCATTTTCCACATCTTCAACTTTGTTACGGAAGCCATCAAGGTAACGAACCGTAATATCATACTCATCTTCGCCCGTACGATATTTGGCTGTTTCAGCCCCATGAAGAGCGGTGCGAATAGTTCCGGCAATATCGAAGGTCCGCAGGCCAAAGCGCCCTGCCTTTTCAACATCGGGAATAATTACCAATTCAGGCAAATCGTTGTCGTAGTTATCGTCCACATCGACAAGTCCGTTAAGTTTCCTGATTCGTTCCTGCACAGAGGCGGAAACCTGTCCCAGCACATCAAAATCATCACCGCTGATTTCAATGTTGATGGGCTTGGCTACAGGTGGACCCTCTTCCTGTTTCTGAACAGTAATTTTGGCACCTGTTAAATCTGCCAGACTTTCACGCAGATCATCAAGGGTTACACTGGACGATTGAGACCTGTCCATAAGGTCGACAAACTCCAGCGTGACCGAGGCCTGGTGTGAAGGTGGATTCCCTGAGCCCAGTTGATCACCAAAAACTGAACCCACAACTGTGTTGTATGCTTTCAGGTCTGGCAGTTGGCCAACTTCGACTTCGACTGTTTCGGCAAAATGATTGGTGGCCTCCAGGCGAGTCCCACTTGGAGCTGCAATATTCACAGCTGCAATTTGGGGCTCAGTATCAGGAAATAATTCCACTCCATGGTTGAAGAATACAAAAGTTACACCGGTCAAAAACAGAAGAAGAACCATGCCTAACAAAACCACTGTCCGGTTACCCAGGGCCCAGCCCAAAATTGGCCGGTAAATTTTCAGGCCAAAAGCAATCATTCGGTCGCCAACCAATTGACTTTCGGGTCCGGTTTTGGGCACGGGCATAAAGCGGGCACACAATACGGGGTTAAAAACCAGGGCAACCAGAAGAGAACTCAGCAGAGTAATGATCACGGTAATGGGAAGGTATTTCATGAATTCGCCCATAATACCAGGCCACAAAATCATGGGTCCAAAGGCACAAACAGTTGTTAAAGTCGATGCGATAACTGCCGTAGAAACCTGCCTGGTCCCGTAGGAGGCCGCTTCATCTGCAGCGACGCCCTTACCCCGATGGCGGTAAATATTCTCCACAATAACAATGGCATTATCGACCAGCATTCCCAAAGCCAGAATCAGGCTGAACAGTACCACCATGTTCAGAGTGATTCCCATGAACTTCAATACAACAAAACTGATCAGCATGGAAAAGGGAATGGCCACGCCAACAAAAATGGCGTTTCGAATCCCAAAGAATGAGAGCAGAATAAGCACCACCAGCAGCAAACCACTGAGAATGTTATTCTCCAATTCAGTAACCATATTGCGAATTTGTATCGACTGATCGGCAACAACGGCAACTTTTACGCCTTCGGGAAAGTCTTTTTTCTGTACTTCCAAAACCGCGCGTACTTTTTCGGCCATGTTGATGATGTTTTCACCACTGCGTTTTTTCACAAGCAAAGTTACCGCATCAATTCCACCAACCCGGCTGATGGTATCGCGATCCTTCACACCAAACTCAACACTGGCCACATCACGTAAAAAGACTGGAGGATCAATGCCCGGGTTCAGCACAAAATTGAGAATCTCCTGGGGATCATCTACCTCACCAGGTACACGAACCTGATAGTCGTACATTCCAAGAGGAAGTTTTCCACCGGGAATGGTCATGTTCTGCAAGGCGACAGCATCCTGAACATCCAGCAAAGACAAATTATAATAGACCAGCTTTTCCGGGTCGACATTCACCTGAACTTCGTTTTCAATGCCGCCAATAAGGTCTACGGAAAGAATGCCCGGAATTTGCTCCAAATCTTCCTGGAGGTCCTCACCCAGTTTTTTCAAAAGAAAAAGGTCGATCTTGCCCGATAGATTCACCTGCATAACGGGAAACAGATCCGAAGCGCTGACTTCGGCCACTTGCAGGTCGTTTCGCGGATCTGTAGGCAGATCAGGTTTGGCCAACTCAACCCGGTCGCGAACAGCTTGCAGGGCATCGCTAATGTCCACCGAGGACTCAAATTCCATCATGACCACCGAAATACCATAAGACGAGGTGCTGGTCATTTCCTTAAGGTCTTTAACTCCCTTGAGCTGTTTCTCAAGTTTCCTGGTTACCAGGTTCTCCATATCTTCAGGACTGGTTCCCGCATAAGGAGCAGCCACGGTAACAAAGGGAATTTTTACATCAGGACTGCTCTCCCGAGGCAATTCGATATAACTTTGCACACCCATTACAAGAATAATGAACATGAAAGCAAAAATCATAGGGTAACGTTTGATGGCGCCCATTGTCAGATTCATCGGGTTTGCCCTCCTGCGTTATAGTCTTCCCTTAAAACTTCCGGATCAGTATCCAAAAGGCCGTCGGCACGGGTGGAAACTTCGGTGACCTTGACCAAGCTACTGTCCCGTAAAGAACGATGACCACGCACAACTACTTTGTCACCCACTGCAAGCCCTTGTTTCACCGTAACCAGGCCCCCTTGATAGGCACCCAGAACCACGGATTTCCGAAATGATCGGTCTTGCTGAACCACAAATACTGATTCGCCGTTTCGGGAAATCAGAACTGCGTCACGGGGAACACTCAGCACTCCAGCCAATACATTTTTTTGAATTTTTGCCCGACCGATGACACCACTTCGCAGGTGGCCCTGGAGGTTGGGGATTTCCAATTCCATTTTAAACTTTCCTGTCATACGGTCAGCTTCCAAAGCCACCCAGGAAACTGTTCCCAGGACTATTTGGTCCTGGCCCTGAAGCATGACCTCAGCGGTTGTCCCGGTCTTCACCCATGAAACTTCCTGATCAGTAAGATATGCCTCTACTTTCAGGACCGATGGATCAATAAGGCGAACCACAGGTTGCC
>JAAEOA010000425.1 GCA_024223715.1 bacterium
AAATAACGAATTCAAAATGAAGTATCACTTTGTGTAGCATGGAGACGCTTTTAAGATCAAAATTGTGCCGGATAAACAGAATCAGCCAACATAGGATATGGTAATATGGGATATAAACCAATCAAATCCTCGAAGGAAAGATAATGGAACTGCTGGCACCCGCGGGAAATCTGGACAAATTGAAATGGGCCGCCATTTATGGAGCCGATGCTGTTTATTTTGGAGCCGAATTTGGCTCATTGCGCAATTTTGCGGGAAATTTTAGCCTTGATGATATTGAAGCGGGTTTGAAGTTTCTGCATGACCGGGGGAAAAAAGGCTACGTCACTCTGAACATTTACCCATTTACCGATGAGTTTCCCAAGTTGCTGGAACTGGTTCGTCAGTTGGATGATTTGGGTGCCGATGCTTTTATTGCCGCAGATTTAGGCGTCATCGCCGCCTTAAATAGAATGAAACTGAATGCAAGTATTCACATTAGCACCCAGGCCAGTACCACCAACGCTCCGGCTGTTTTGGCCTATGGCGATTTGGGTGCCAGCAGAGTCAATCTGGCTCGCGAATTATCTTATGAACAAATTCAGGAAATTCAAAAAGATGTGGGTGAAAAAGTGGAGACCGAAGTGTTTGTCCACGGGGCGGTGTGTTTCAGTTATTCGGGACGTTGTGCCATTAGCGACTATTTGACGGGGCACCAGGCGAATAGGGGAGAATGCAAACAACCCTGCCGCTGGAATTTTGCTCTGGTGGAAGAAAAAAGGCCCGGCGAGGCCATGCCCTATTTTGAAGATGAGCGGGGGTCGTACTTTTTTAATTCCCGGGAGTTGGCACTTTTTGATTACGTGCCCCGGCTGCAGGAGGCAGGAGTCTCGTCCATTAAAATTGAAGGCCGCATGAAGTCCATTCATTACATTGCCTCCACTGTATCGTTTTATCGTCGCATAATTGATGGCTGGCAGGTAGAATCGAAAGAGGCCATGGAGCTGTTGGCCAAGGTGCCCAACCGTGGCTATAGCCAGGGCTTTATGAAAGGCGGCATCGACCAGGACGACTATCAGCACGACGAAAGCCGCTCCCACGCTGAAGCTGTTTTTGTGGGAAATGTTCTTGATGTGCAGCAGGATGGCAGAGCCGTTCTGGAAGTTCGCAATAAAATTCACGCGGGGGAAATGCTGGAAGTTTTGCGCCCTGACGGATCGCTGGCTGCATACACAATGCCCGAAATTTTAACCAGTTCCAAAGGCCAGGTTCTGGAGTTTGCGAACAACTCGCAGTTCCTGGTGCTGGAAGATGAATTACCACCCTACGCATTGTTGCGTCGGGTCAAAAGTTAATCGGAAAAGGATGAGGATGTTTTCCCAAAGGTTGCCAATGTCGGAACAGCGGAATCAATCATCCCGAAGCGGGTTTTCTCTCATGTCGGTAATTCTGGCTTTGGCAGTGGTGGCCATTTTGGCCGGCACCCTCGGGCCTCTGGCCTTTCGTCAAATGGTTCAGAAAAAAGAACAGCAGACTCAAGATGAATTGGCTGCTTTTGAAAAAAGTTTGTTGTCGTTTTATGACGATACCGGCCGGCTTCCCTCTGAAGCTGAAGGATTGCTTGCCCTGGTTCAGGATCCAGGCGTTAACGGGTGGAATGGGCCATACGTTTCCGGGGAACAAACTGCTGTGACTTTGGAAATCCTAACCGATTCGTTTGGCGGACAATACATTTTCGATGTAACCCCTGCCACCCAACCGACTGGCACGGCGAATCTCATTATTGTCAGTCCCGGGGCCAACGGAAATTTGGATTCAGGATCTTTGAATCAGACCTGGTCCGTCAACGGTGATAGCGACGACTTGCAGATCACTTTGAATGTCGGACCCATCAATCGTGATAACATTCTGGTGGATCGTCAGGAAATGCAGGCCTTGGCTTTGGCCGCTCAAATGTATTTTGAAAACGAGACAATGTTTCCCACTTCGCTGGCAGAGCTGGATTTTTCCTACATGGACGCCGGGGTGGGTCAGGAGGCTTATGTGGATTCCTGGGGTAATAATTATTCCTTTTCAGCAGATAACTTGTCGCGTCCTCATGTTCTGAGAATCTTTTGCCGTGGTCCTGACGGTCAAGACGACTCCGGTAATGATGATGACCTTGTTTTACTGGTCAGCAGCGTGGGGCCGGGAAGGAAATCCACCTTGCATTTGCTGAAAATTATGCAAACTGCGGTTGATTTAAATGGGAGTACAAACCTGACCGGAGATTGGACCACCGATGCATCAGCATTTGGATTTGGCTCGGCTTTTGTTAGTGATGGATGGGGAACGGCCTACGAAGAAGCCATGAGCAGCCGGACGATTTTGTCTGCCGGACCGGATGCCAACTACCTGACATCAGCCGATAACATCCCCGCTGGAGTTGTGCCCGACGACACACCAGCCACCCCGGCGTGGGATTCTCATGGATCATATACGGTGGGTGATGTGGTGACTCATAACGGATCGGAGTGGGCCTGCCTGCAAATCCACCAAGGCGGTGGGGACCCTAACAATGCACCCGGAATAGCTCATTCCCTGTGGGGAGCCCAGTAATTGGCGTTCGTGGCAAATCTGAATCAATAATGGAACCCACTGCCCCCAATAAACTCCCTCAACAAAGAAGTGGGTGGCACCTGGCTCGCATCTACGGGTAATAACAGACTCAGCAAATCAATAAGCGATCGGGCCAGACCGTAGTTTTTATCGTCAGGATGCACTGCCGCCAACCGAGGTTCAGCCCACAATTTCAAAACAGCCAACTCATAAGTCAGTCCTGAATTAAAAAACAGGTCGGCATTATTCTGGAACGGGAAGATGTGTTTTTCTTCACCGAGCCTGACTTTAGGCCATCGGGCCAGAGTTTCGCTGGCTGTGTAGCCCCGGAACTGGGCATCGCGCACCATACGGCGGAACAGACGCGTGTCAGTGGTTTTTATGAAGCTGTAGTTGTCGATGTTCATGTGACACAGAGCTGAAACATAGATGCGCAGTTTCTGGTCGTCGCTTATTGCCGGGGTTAAGGACGGGTTCAGGGCGTGAATCCCTTCCACAATTAGGGGCTGTCCTTTTTCCAAAACGGTGGGGTGAGGGCTGATGGACCCCATACCGGTGTGGAAATTGTACCGGCTCAGCTTAACCGATTCACCGGCCATTAAAGTTTTCAGATGTTCATTAAAGAGCTCGACCTTTAGGGCATCAATTGATTCGAAATCGTAATCGCCGTCTTCATCGAGGGGTGTTTCTTCTCGGTCAACAAAATAGTTATCAAGGCTCAGTGCAAAAGGGCGTAGACCCAGAACTCGCAGCTGAATCATCAGTCGTTTGGCACTGCTGGTTTTTCCACTGCTGGATGGCCCGGCCAGAAGAATCAGCCGTCCGCCTTGAGGCATGTCGGCCACTTGTTGAGCTGCTTCGACAAAAAACCGGCTGTGACGGGCTTCAGATATTTGAATCAGGTCGGCAGTGCGGCCATCAACAATGTATTCATTCATGTGACCGGCATCCTGAACATCGAGCTGGTTGCTCCAGGTGGAGTACTCTTTCAGGGTTGCCAGCAGTTTGGATTGGGGCACATAAGTTGGAATTTTTTCCGGTTCCTGCTTCACATTGGTCATCAGGACCAGGCCTTTGCCTTCAGGAATCAGACGGAAGGCCCGAAGGAAGCCGGTGGAAGGAAGCTGGCGACCGTAATAAAGAGGATCAAAACCAGCCATGCGGTATAGAGTCAGCGAGTCTCGACGCAGGTATTTGGCCGAGGTGAAACGGTTGTGTTTGCCGTCTCGCTGAAACATTTTCAAAATGGCTCGCAAGCCAAAGCGTTGGGGAGTTAGTGGCAAATCCATATTGACCAACTCGTGCATGCGGTCTTCCAGCTTCTGAATCTGTTCTTTTTTCAGAAGTTCTCCATCGACCAGTTGGCAATAAATGCCCCCGCCGTAGCTGAAGCTGGCCCGTAATTTAAAATCCGGGAATAAATCTTCCGCCGCCACAGCCATGACAAAGAGCACAGTGCGCTGAATTGTGGTTTGGGCTTCTTTGTCTTTCAGCCGGATCAATCTTACCTGTTCTTCGCCGTGAATGGCTTCGTTGAGGCTGGCCCTGCGGCCGTTGATGGACATTATAACCACAGGATTCTGCAATCCCGGGTCAATTTGGCCTTTTTTCTGAAGATATTGCAGGATAGTGCTACCCGGATCAATGTTTACCGGTTGGTTATCGAGCAGGATTTCCACCTGTTTGCTGGTGTTTTCCTCTGATTTATTTGCAGACATCCCGATTCCTTTCAGGTCAGCCCTTGTTCTTATTCGCTTTCTTGGTATTATTGCTGTTGGACGCGGCTGTCGATTCACTCGATGAACCTTCAGCTGCTCCCTTTTTACCACGGGAATCGTTAATATAAAAGCCCGAGCCTTTAAAATGAAGGCCGGCGCCACCGCTGATCAACCGTTCAACTTTGCCCCGGCACTCTGGACAACGTTGACGCCGCGGCGCGCTCATGGGTTTAAATTCCTCGGTAACAAGGCCACAGCGGGTGCATTCGTATTCGTAAGTTGGCATTTTAGTGGATCCTTCTGCTCTTTCAAGGGGCAGTTTTCAGCCCGGTTGTACACTTGCGACCGGATAATATGGTCGAAAGGGCCGGCCAACGCCAGTTGCCGCGCCCATTGTGGTTTGAATCAAACACGAAAGGTCTCTGTCATGAAGATCGCAATTAATGGTTTTGGACGCATCGGTCGTACTGTTTTCCGTCTGCTGCAGGAACACGAAGGCGCCGAAGTGGTGGCCGTCAATGACATAACTGACAACGAAGCTTTGGCATATTTGCTGCGCCACGACACAGTCATGGGCCACTTCAAAGGCACTGCTGTTATTGAAGGGGACAATCTGATCACCGATAAAGGCACCGTGCGCATGACCGCCGAACGCGATCCTGCCAGCCTGCCCTGGAAAGAACTGGGTGTGGATTTTGTTGTGGAAGCCACTGGTGTTTTCCGCGACCGAGCTTCCATCAGCAAACACATAGAAGCTGGTGCCAAAAAAGTTCTGCTGACCGTTCCTGCCAAAGATGAAATCGATGCGACCATTGTTCTGGGTGTGAACAACGCTGATCTGAAACCTGAGCACCTGATTGTTTCCAACGCTTCCTGCACAACCAACTGCCTGGCTCCTTTGGCTTATGTGCTGGACAAGGAATTCGGAATTGTCAACGGTCTGATGACCACAACCCACGCTTACACCGGTGACCAACGTCTGATCGATACTCCGCACAGCGATTGGCGCCGGGCCCGGGCTGCTGCCGAGAACATCATTCCCACCACCACCGGCGCTGCCAAAGCTGTGGGCAAGGTTCTGCCCAACCTGAATGGCAAACTCGATGGTATGGCCATGCGTGTGCCCACTGTTTGTGGCTCTGTTGTGGATCTGGTAACCAACATGAAAACCGAAGTGACTGCTGAAGCTGTCAACGCAGCTCTTAAAACCGCCAGTGAGACTTATCTCAAAGGTATTTTGAGCTACAACGACGACGCCGTTGTCTCTTCAGACATTGTGGGCGACCCTCACAGTTCCATTTTTGATCCTGGTTGCACCAGTGTTATCGATGGCAAAGTGCTGAAAACCATCAGTTGGTACGATAACGAGTGGGGTTACTCCAACCGTGTTTGCGACCTGCTGCAATTGATGAAAGAAATTGGCTAAATTAGAATATTCTGACATAAAGCCATAAAACAGGCTCAAAGGCGCGGTGTTTTTCCGCGCCTTTGTCTGTTTTGTGATATTTATATAGTATACTTACGTCACTTAATGTCCTATTCAGGTTCTTACTCTCAGGAGATGCCCATGCTTTCGCTGCTTCGTCCCTCGTTGATGGTTCTGATTCTGGTCTTTTTATGCCAACCTGCAATGGCGGTTTTGACCACTCCTTTAGCAGATTCTCCAAACGAAACCCCCTACAGCCATACCTATCAGGTACAGCAAGGTCGTCGTATTGAAGCGGAGACCAAAGCCCGGCTAATGGGCCTCCTGGATGAAGAAGAAAAAGGTCGCACCGCAAACCAGGAGCTCTTCGACGTTACTTTTTATGACCTGGTTATGGAGCTGGAACCTGATTCCCAGGTTCTTTCCGGGACGACTACGGTTGTGGCGGAAGTTCTGGGTGAAACCATCAATAGTATGGAATTGAACTTACGCAGCAATATGAGTGTTTCTTCGGTAACTGCTGGGGGCAGCAATGCCAGCTTCATTCATTCTTCACACATTCTGACCATTAATTTGGACCAGTCTTACCTGCAGGGAGAAATGATCACCGTTGTGGTGGCTTATTCCGGAAATCCCTCGAGCAACTACTTTGGCTGGGACAGCTACGGTGGCGATGACCTGATCTGGACCCTGAGCGAACCTTATGGTGCCCGCCGCTGGTGGCCCTGCAAAGATCTGAATACTGACAAAGCTGATTCGGTCGATTTGCACATCACCGTTCCAGAAGATCTGTTTGTGGCCAGCAATGGTTTGCTGGTCGATACAACGGTTCCTTCGTCGGGCAAGAAGACTTATCACTGGGAAGAACGTTATCCCATTGTTACGTATCTTGTCTCACTGGCCATTCATCCTTACGCCCATTTCAGTAATACGTACACTGGTCTTGATGGAGTAACCACCATGCCGGTGGATCACTACGTAATGCCCGATACCTGGAGTCAGTCTCAGGCAGCATATCCTATTACCGTAGATATGCTGGAAGTTTTTGCCGCCGGATTTGGCGAGTACCCCTTCATCAATGAAAAATACGGCCATGCACATTTCCCCTGGGGCGGGGCCATGGAGCACCAGACCATGACCAGCATGTCTTATTATGGTTTCTCCGAACACATCATCAGTCACGAGTTGGGTCACCAATGGTTTGGTGATATGATCACCTGCGCCGATTTTCATCACATTTGGCTGAACGAAGGTTTTGCCACCTGGACGGAAGCTTACTGGTTGGAGATCAGCCAGGGAACCACCGCCTATCGGGAAGAAATGGCCGCCGCTGCCTACATGGGTGAGGGAACTATTTATGTTGAGGATACCAGCAATTTTGGCAATATCTTTAACAGCAACCTGTCTTATAACAAAGCCAGTTGGATTCCTCATATGTTGCGGGGAATGGTGGGCGATACAACTTTCTTTGCTGCCTTGCAGGCGTACCGGGAAGAGTTTGAATACAGTAGTGCCAATACTGAACAGTTCCGCGATCTTTTTGAAGAAGTCAGTGGCCGGGAACTGGACTCTTTCTTTCAGTCATGGATTTATGGCTCAGGTCACCCACAATACAAAATTAACTACACCACCAACTCCACAGACGGTGGTACTTTGGTACAGGTCCGCTTGGAGCAGACACAATCGGAACCAGTTTTCGAAATGGCTGTGCAACTGAGAATTCAGCAAATGTTCGGCAGCCAGATGCACATTCTGGAAAACAATCAACGCGTCCAGCATTTCAGTTTCGTGGTTCCCGGCCAGGTGGACGATGTTGTTCTTGATCCTAACGACTGGATTCTGTGCACCAAAACCTATGGCGGTACCAGCGATGTGCCCGATGCCAATCAGGGTGATCCGCGTTTGCTGGCCAACGTGCCCAATCCGTTTAACCCCAGCACTACCATAAACTACGAACTTCCTTATGATGCACAGGTTCGTGTTTCGGTGTATGATTTGAGCGGTCGTTTGGTGAAAAACCTGGAAGATGGTCAACGAATAGCGGGACAGCACTCGGTTCAGTGGAACGGTCGCGACAGCCAGGGATCGGCTCAGGCTTCGGGAATGTATTTTGTGCGTCTGAATGCCGGCGGTAAAACCGGCATTCGAAAAATTACGCTGGTGCAATAACCGGCAGAAAGAATTGCCTGGTTTATGCGGAATCTGGTGTTGGCCTCGATTTTGTGGGCTTTTTCCTTTGGCCTGATTAAGGGCCAAATGAGTGGACTGAATCCGATTGATGTGGCGGTTGGCCGTTTGTTGCTGGCCGCCCTTGCTTTTTCTCCTTTTCTAATAAAATCTTCCATTAAGAAAGCTGATATTTCCCGTGCCATGGTCTTGGGCGCCATTCAATTTGGTCTGATGTATTGGCTTTATATTGCCAGTTACCAGTATTTGCCCGCCTGGATGGTGGCACTTTTTACAGTTTTCACACCGTTGTACGTGGTTCTCATTTCAGACTTGCTGGATCGGCGCCTGCGTTGGCGGAATCTGGGGGCAAGTCTGATTGCCGTGATCGGAGCTCTGGTTGTGGTGGCTAAAGGCTTACCTGAAGGGGCGACTTGGCGTGGGGTCCTGCTGTTGCAGGGGGCCAATTTTTGCTTTGCCTTGGGGCAGGTTCATTATCCCCGACAAAAAAAATCCATGGCCGCAACAGATACGGTAATGGTTGGCTGGATGTACTGGGGAGCTTTCCTGGTAACGGGTCTGATAGTTTTAGTTTCCGGAGGATTTAACTATGAGCCGTGGTCTGGACCTTCGATTATTTCCTTACTTTATTTGGGACTGGTGCCATCGGCACTGGGCTTTTATTTGTGGAACCGGGGGGCCGCCCGGGTTTCAGCAGGGTGGTTGGCGGTAGCAAATAATATCAAAATCCCTTTAGCCGTCCTGGTTTCCTGGCTTATTTTTGGTGAAACAACGGAATATTGGCGGGCGCTGGCTGGTTTGTTTTTGATTCTTGGCAGTGTGTTTTTCTCAGAGAATCGACTTTCCAAAGGAGATTCCTGAAAATTGGTAAAGTATTGTCCAGAATTGCCGAACATTAAGGTAATGAGGAAAGTTTTGTTTAAGGGAGGCCTTGCTTGAAAACACTGGAATTTGTTGATGGCTTGAATACAGGCGTCAGAAACATAGATGATCAACACCGTTCATTGGTGGACATGATCAACATTTTGATCAAGGCCCAGGACGGGGAGTCTTGCCCTGAAACTGTTTCATTTATTCTGGCCGAAATGGGCAAGTATGTATATTTGCATTTCCGGGATGAAGAGCAATTCATGTACGATCATGGGTTTGCAGGTCTGGAAGAGCATCGGAAAGTTCACTTTTCTTTTTCTGAAAAAGTTGACGAGTTCACCAAACTGTATGATTCAGGCCAAACCGATTTGTTGATTGAAAATCTGAATTTCCTGTCGAATTGGCTTTTGGATCATATTCAGGGTGATGATCAGGACATGGTTCGTTCCATACTGGATAATTAAAGGGCCACCAGTTACATGACTGGTGACCCAAAAATTGTATCAACTACATTCCCAAAGTCTTATGAAGGAATGCATATCGATCCGCAACTTCTTCAATAACCATGGCCGTTGGCTTTCCTGCCCCATGACCCGATTTCGTCTGAACCCGAATCAGAACCGGTAAATTCCCACTCTGACACGCCTGCAATCGAGCCGCGTATTTGAAGCTGTGTCCAGGCACTACCCGGTCATCATGGTCAGCGGTTGTGACCATTATTGAAGGAAATTCTGTTCCTTCTTTCAGGTTGTGCAGTGGGCTGTATGCAAAAAGTATTGGGAACATATCGGCGTCTTCACTGCTTCCGTAATCGCTTGTCCAGGCCCAGCCAATTGTGAAGTGCTGGAAGCGAAGCATGTCCATCACACCCACGGCGGGAATGGCTGCGGCAAAAAGCTCGGGACGTTGGTTGACAACAGCACCGACCAGAGTCCCGCCGTTACTGCCACCGTGAACGGCCAGTTTGTTGGCGTTGGTGAAACCTTCGTTAATAAGGTATTCACCGGCAGCAATAAAATCGTCGAATACATTCTGTTTGTTCTTCAGCATACCACCCTGATGCCATTCTTCACCGTACTCGCCACCACCGCGCAGGCTGGCCACAGCATAAACTCCGCCCTGTTCAATCCAGGGCAAAATGCTGGTGGAAAAACTGGGGCTCAGACTGATGTTGAATCCGCCGTATCCGTACAAAATGGTGGGGTTGGTTCCGTTAAGATCCAGGCCTTTTTTATGCACCAGGAAGAGTGGGATTTGGGTTCCGTCTTTGCTGGAAAAGAACACCCTGTTGGTTTCGTAGTTGTCAAAATCGAATTTGATTTCCGGTTTGCGGAACAGTGTACTTTTCCCGGTTTTCATGTCGTGATGATAAATCTCACTGGGATTCAAATAACTGTTGAACACATAATAGGTTTCCGAATCGTAAGATTTTCCGCCAAAGCCACCACAACTACCCAGACCGGGCATTTTTATGGTGCCGGTTTCATTACCTTCAAAATCGAAGACTTTTACCACGTTCACAACGTCGTGCATGTAGGTGACAATCAGGCTGTTGTTCAATACGGAAATACCGTCAATCGGGTCGTCGCTTTCGGCAACAATGTTCTTCCAGTTTTCCCGGTGCGGATGATCGATATCAATGGCAATGATGCGGTCTTTTGGTGCATTGAGGTTGGTTTTGAAGTAGAACAGGCCGCCTTCATTGTGCAGGAAATTATAGGAGGCGTCGTAGTCGTCGAGCATGGTGACCACTTCAGCACCATCGGTTTGCAGGTCCAGATAGTACAGACGGTTGTTATGGCTGGTTCCCTGCCATATTGAGATGATAAGGAAACGGCCGTCTTCACTGACCGAGCCAGTAAAGCCCCACTCTTTTTGGTCTGGACGTTCGTAAACCAGTTCGTCCTGACTCTGGTCGGTGCCGCGCCTGTGGAAGTACAGTTTCTGGAAGTAGTTGCTGCCTTCGAAGGTTTCACCGTCGGCTGGAGTTTCGTAGCGACTGTAGTAGAAGCCGGTGCCGTCGTGGTTCCAGGCGGCGCCGCTGAATTTACTCCACATGACTTTATCGTCCAGATCTTTACCTGTATCGATGTCGCGGATGTACCAGGTTCGCCAGTCGGATCCGCTTTCGCTGGTGGACCAGGCCATGAACTTGCCATCGTCGCTGAGGGAGACATCTCCCAGGGCGACGGTGCCGTCTTCACTTAGTGTATTGGGATCGATCAGAACCCGGGGCTGGCCATCGGGGGTGTCTTGCACATAGAGGACTGACTGGTTTTGCAAGCCATCATTCTTGAAATAGAAGGTGCGGCCGCCTTTTTTGAACGGAGTTCCGTAGCGGGCATAGTTCCAGATTTCAGTCAGGCGCTCCTGGTAAGTGGCACGCTGAGGAATGTTCTCCAGGAATCCGAAGGTGACTTTGTTTTGAGCTTTCACCCAGGCGTGGGTTTCTTCGGAGTCGGCGTCTTCGAGCCAGCGGTAGGGGTCGGCTACAGAGGTTCCGTGGTAATCGTCAACCTGGTCGCCTGTTTTGCTGGCAGGGTAGGTCAGTTCGTCCATGTTGATTTGGTTCCTGACGAGGTTGGGGGCAGATTCTGTGTCTTGGGCGGAATCATTGCAGCCGGATAGCAGGGTTGTTGCTGCCAGGGCCAAAATGAAGAGGGAACAAAGGGCCAAAAAGCGCAACTGGGAATTCATGGAAACTCCTTGTTTGATTGTCGGGAGGATGGTTTGGGCAAAGATAGCGTGTTTTAGGTGTTTTGTCAGAAATGAGTTTTGGTTTTCTATCCCGGTTGCCTGACGATAAAAATAGTATTTGGAATTGTTGGGAGTTTCTGTTCTGTTGGAAATTGAAAGAATCATGTCGTCCCATCCGACAGGGAGCCACTGTCCAGTTCACGATTCGGGCCTGGTGGAGGAACAATCAGCAATATCTATCAAGGAAGATACGCAAGGGAAACCCCTGTTCCATTCTGACAATAGCCTGTATATTCATGGTCCGGGGTGAGGCCCCTGGAGAAGTTGTTAAGACACTGATTCGCCGAAAGCTGGTCCATGAATCTTCAAGTTTTACACGAAGACAATCACCTCTTGATAGTAGACAAACCAGCCGGTCTGCTGGTTCAGGGGGACAAGTCCGGAGACCCGGTTCTGACCGATCTGGCCAAAGCCTATTTGAAAAAGAAATTCAACAAGCCCGGAAATGTTTATCTGGGGCTTGTTCATCGGTTGGACCGCAACGTTTCCGGCGTGGTGGCTCTTGCCAGAACCAGTAAATCAGCTTCGCGTTTGTCGGGGGCTTTTCGGGATAAAAAAGTAACTAAAATTTACCGGGCGGTGGTGATTGGCGATTTGCCTTCATCTGAAGGTAATCTAAAAGCCTGGCTATCGGAAAAGGGCAATAAAAATGGTGTCACCCGGGCCGAAATGAATGAATTTGATGGTGCTCGGGAATGTTTGCTCAGTTATCGGGTTCTGGAATCTCGGTCCCGAAGGCATTTGTTGGAAATTCGCCCCATTACCGGTCGTCGGCACCAAATAAGGGCTCAACTGGCCCTTGTGGGTTGTCCCCTTCTGGGTGATTTAAAGTACGGAGCCGCCAAGGGTTTGCCACAGCACCGAATTGCCTTGCATGCATTTGCTTTGGAATTTAAGCATCCGGTGGGGGCAGAGAAGGTTTATTTTGAGGCAGGCATGCCTGCAGATTTTCCCTGGAAATAATAGACAATGAATAAGTGGACGAAAGGAACTAAAAAATGAAAAATAAGTTTTTAATACAAGGTCTTGTCGCAGTGTTTCTTTTGCTGATTTTGCCGGTATTGGTCGTGGCGGAAGAGCCCACGGAAAATGAATCCAAACGACCGTCCATCCCCTGGCAAAAATACCACGGTGCCAGGGCCACAGCCAAAGCCGAATCCAAACCCATCATGCTTCACTTCACTAACGAATGGTGTTCCGGTTGCAAGAAGATGGACAAGATCACTTATCAGAATTTTGAAGTCATGCGTTATTTACAGGAGAATTTTTCTTGTGGTTGGGTCAACATTGAAAACGAGCGCTCGTTGGCCAAAAAATACAAAGTGGACGGGTTGCCTACTTTGTGGTTTCTGGATTCCAAAGGAAAAGCCCTCACTAGTGTTGATGGTTATATCAGTCCCGAAAGACTGCTGCTGATTCTGGAATATTTAAACACCAAGGCTTACAAATCCATGTCCTACGAAAAGTGGAAAGAGAAACACCCTCGCCGATGAACGACGTAAATGTGACAATAATTGGGGGCGGAATTGTCGGTTGCGCTGTAGCCGAGGCTTGTTCCGGCTTGGGGTTGACTGTGGTTTTGCTGGAGCAGGAAACTGATGTTGCCCGAGGTACGACAAGCCGAAACAGCGGGGTCAGTCACGGTGGTATGTATTATCCTGAGGGCTCACTAAAAGCCAGATTTTGTGTGCAGGGACGCCGTCTGTTAAAAGATTTTTGTACTAAAGAAAAGGTTTCTTATAAGGAGTGCGGCAAGCTAATTGTGGCCACGTCCGAAAAAGAAATTCCTGTGCTGGATTATTTATTTGAACGGGGACAACGCAACGGCGTGGAAGATCTGGAAATACTCGATGCAACTGAGATTGCCCACCGGGAGTCGGGAATTCACGCTGTGGCAGCCCTTTGGTCACCCCGCACTGCTATTGTCGATGCCGAAGGCGCAACTCGGGCTTTTGCCCGCAAAGCACAAAATTCCGGGGCTGAAATTATGACCTCGGCACGATTGGATTTTCTGAAGAAATCCACCAACGGCTGGAAGGTGGGTATTGAACCCAGTGGTCCGGAACGCAGCGAGGGATGGATACACAAGTCGGATTTTGTGGTCAACGCTGCAGGATTGTTTGCCGACAGGGTTGCCTCTATGGCGGGGTTTAATATTGGGCAGCGCCAGTGGTGCCAAACGCCGGTCAAAGGAAACTATTTCCTTATTGATCCGGAACATTCCGGACGGGTTGGTTGTTTGGTTTATCCTGTGCCCCCGGCAGATCATTCCAGTCTGGGTGTTCATTTATGTCTGGATTTGGCCGGTCAGTTACGGCTGGGGCCGGATGTGGAAATTGAACCTGGGTTAACGGCAAAACAGTTGTCTTATAAAGTTGACGACAATCGTATGAAAGACTTTTACCATGGTGCCGTCGGGTTTTTGCCCTGGCTGAAGGCTGAAGATTTGTCAGCTGATATGAGTGGGTATCGCCCCAAGCTGGCGGTCAGTGGTTTTAAAGATTTTGTTGTTTATCTTGAAGACCGGATGGTAAACCTGATTGGCATCGATTCGCCTGGTTTGACCAGCGCCACTGCCCTGGCCCAATATGTAGCTCAAATGATAGTGAACCCTGCATCAGACAAAATCGAAACGGAGACTCCTGAGTGCTGATTGTTTTCGCCCTGTCCCTGGTTTGTGTGCTGCTGATTCTGCCAGCGGTGGGCCGCCGTGAAACGGGTTCCAAGCCCCTTTTTGTAAGAACCGGTGGTCAGTGGAAAAAAAACTACGGACGTCGTTCTTTTGTTAGACTGGGCGTTGCTTTGGCTGGGGCTGCTGTTCTTGCTTTCAGTGGTGCTGATGAAGTCATCGAAGGCTGGCATCGCGATTCAGTTCGAAGCAATAAAAGCGATTCTCTGTCCCACTTTTTGAAGTTTGGCGGTGAGCGTTTCTGGTTTGGCAACTGGGCCATGGTCGCCGCTTTGGATGGCTGGGTACGCAGTAATGCTTTCAGTCGCTGGGGCCGAGCTAATTTTGAAGCTATGGCCGTAGGCTTGCCACTGCTGTGGACCGTGCAACGCGGGCTGGGCGCAAACCGTCCTTCGTCAGATGATGGAAGTCCCAAATGGAAACCTATGAAAGCAGCCAATTCAGCATCAGGCCACGCCTTTATTGGTGCGGTTCCCTGGTTGACTCTGGCTCGCCGGCACAATTTGGTGCCCGTTAAAAAAATGGCCCAACTGGGTTCGGTATTGACAGGTTGGTCTCGGTTGAACGACCGCAAACATTATCTTTCACAGATTGTCCTTGGTTGGACAATCGCCTATAATGCCGTGGCAGCCGTGGCTGACGATGAAATAGAAAAATCTGAGATCAAAGAAATTTCAGCTGAGGATTGAGGACATCATGAATTTTTTGAAAACTACGAATACACTCTTCTTCACGGTAGTATTTATTCTGTGTTTCGGGTCAGCTCTGGCTGGGGGAACCGGAGGCATTCCTGCTCAAAATGTTAAATCATTGAGCCAGGTTTCCTTGCGGACTTTCCCCACGGTTGATTTAATTCAAATGCAGGAAGAAGACACTGAAAGGGAGCTCGAGGGCCTGCCCTTCCGCTTTGCTTTTCCCAACCAGGTAGATATTTCACCGGCAAACAGTGGCACCTGGGAAGAAATGTCCTCGGGCCAACACATCTGGCGGCAACGCCTTTCCTGCCCGGACGCGGTCTCTCTAAATCTTGGATTTGAAAGCTATCACTTGCCCGAAAGTGCTTCGCTTCTGATTTATTCAGCCACCGGTGAAGGCCCGGTTTTTGTTTTTGATGCCAGCGATAACCGTTTCAGCGGGGATCTGTGGACTCCCGTAATACTGAGCGATGAAATGGTCATCGAACTGAAGGTGGCTTCTGCTGATATCGGAAAAGTAAAATTGATCCTCAGTTGGGTTAATTGTGGCTATCGCGGTTTTGGTGACTTGGCACGTGAAAAAAGCGGTGCCTGCAACATCGATGTTATTTGCAGTGAAGGTGACTCCTGGCGTGAGGACATTCCAAGCATTGCGATGTATTCAATTAACGGTTTCCAGAAGTGCAGCGGAGTACTGGTTAACAACACTGCTCAAGACGAACGCCCTTTGTTTCTGACAGCGAACCATTGCAATGTCAGTGAGGGCAATATTTCTTCGGTTGTTGTTTACTGGAATTACGAGAGTCCCAATTGTGGGGACCATGGCGGAGGAACTCTGGACCAGTTCAGCAATGGAGAGACTTTCCTGGCTGCAAGTTACACTTCCGATTTTGCCCTTTTTGAATTGGAAAACAGTCCTGACCCCGCTTTGGGAATAAATTACGCGGGTTGGGATCGTTCCGACTCAGTTCCCGATGCCGTGGTGGGGATTCATCATCCATCCACTGACGAAAAAAGCATCTGTTTTGAAAACGACCCTCTAACTATTACCACTTATTTGGACGAATTGGTTCCTGGAAACGGCACTCACTTTCGGGTTGCCGACTGGGATGCCGGCACCACAGAAGGGGGCTCCAGCGGTTCTCCAATTTTCGATGAAAACCATCGCATTGTAGGCCAGCTGCATGGTGGTTATGCTGCTTGTGGTAACGACCTTCCCGACTGGTATGGCCGTCTTTTTACCTCATGGGAAGGTGACGGTTCGGCTGAAACCCGTTTGAAAGACTACCTCGACCCTACTGGTAGCGACGTCATGTTTCTCAGCCGGTATGGAGTTGTGGACCCAGATCCGGACCCGGACCCGCCAGCTCATGTTGCCATCAGCATGGGAGCTTTATCGGCGAACCCTTTCCTAACCGATGTGGATATTACTTATCAGCTCAACCGTGATAATGAGGTTCACGCCAGGATATTTAATCTCAAAGGGCACGCCGTATGTGACTTTGCGGTGTTTTCCGGTGTCGAAGGTGAGAATACTTTCAATTGGGATGGTCTTAATACCAGTGGCCAGCCTGTACCATCGGGTGTTTACCTGATTTACCTGGAAGCTGATGACGAGACGGCCCTTGGTAAAGTGGTTCGTTTACGGTAAAGCATGATCTGGTAATTTTCTTTTTCTCAGGAATAGGTAATACTAATGAATCAGGAAACAATACAACAGGTTGTGGACAGTGCCATTCCAATGGTTACCACCTACGGAATGCGCATTATTGGTGCGGTTTTAATTCTGGTAATCGGTAGAATTGTTTCGTCCCTGGTGGGCCGCCTGGTGAAAAAAGCCCTTCTTCGAGCCAAGGTTGAGACTTCTCTGGTTGGCTTTTTGGTGAGCCTGACGAAAATTGGCGTTATCGTTTTTGCAGTAATTGCCGCTTTGGCAAAATTTGGCGTGGAAACTACATCTTTTGTTGCCGTTATGGGTGCGGTTGGCTTCGCCATTGGCTTTGCCCTTCAGGGATCTCTTTCCAACTTTGCAGCCGGAGTCATGATCCTTCTTTTCAAACCTATTAAAGTGGGAGACCTGGTGGAAACATCCGGGTATCTGGGCACCATCAAGAACATTGGTTTGTTTGTTACCGAGATGGACACTCTGGACAATCGCCTTATTATTATTCCCAACGGAAAACTGACCAGCGATGTGATAAACAACGTAAATGCGAACGGATTGCGCCGGGTGGATATGACGGCGGGCATCAGTTACGACGACGACATGAATCTTGCCAAGAAATTGTGTATGGAAGTGATGGTTAATCATCCGCACGTTTTAAAAGAACCTGTACCGGTGACTGCCATTTCTGAAATGGGAGATTCTTCGGTGAACCTGATTGTTCGACCCTGGACGCATCCCGATTATTACTGGGATGTCTGGTTCGATGTGACCCAGGGCATTAAGGAAGCTTTCGATGCCAACGGCATTTCTATTCCTTTCCCTCAGCAGGATGTTCATTTGCACAGGATGGAAGCAAAAGACTGATCATTTTCTGGAGTCACGAATGTATGAAAGAAGCGCGCTCTTTTTTTGAAGAGCGCGCTTCTTTTTTCAATCGTCAGCAATGGAGAGCCAGGCAAGCAGGGCTTCAATATCCTCATCGGTGAGGGCCATAATGTATTTATCCATGGGCCTGTTGGTGCGTTCTCCCGTGCGGAAGTTTTCGATTTGCAAACGAATGTATTCTGTATATTGGCCCGCCAGTCGGGGACGTGATCCTTTGCCACTGCCGTCAGCTCCATGACACTTGGCACATTGCTCAGAATATAGGAGTTTTCCTTTTTCAAAATCACCATCGTAACGGGCAATATTCAGGACTTTGCTGGCGGTGTTTAACTTTTCCAAAGCTGTTGTTTCGGGAGTGAAATCGGGCATTATGGACATGAGTTCAATTTCTGAAAGAAAGATGGAAATATCCAGCAAATCGTCGGCTGAAATTTCCCGTTCGGTTGCATACATACTCATGACCACATTGTTGCGTTCTTCAACTTTGAACATATGTAAAGCCTTGGCAAGATACCTGGCCGGCATGCCAGCCAGGCGGGGATATTCTCCACCACCGCCACCTTCGCCAAATTCACCATGGCAGGCCGCGCAGGTTTGATTGATGTCGTCACCGTTTTCCGGGTCATAATTGTGAGTTTTTGGGTTGGGGTATTTCCCGGCCAAAACAGGGGAAGCCAAAAGCATGGCTAGGATAATAAAAAGTTTCATGGATCGTTTGGCATTTCCTTGGAGTGATTTGGTTGGGCATTTGGCCCTTACAGGAATTGAAGCAAAACATAGTAAAATAATAGGCAATGGCCACGGAAAACGCCAAGATAATGGATGAGGGTAATATTTCCTGAAACAGTAGTTAGCAAACCTGAAAGTCTGTAAAGGAGGAACCCGGAGGAAGTTCCCTGTTACGGTAAAAGCGAAACATCATTCCAGCCTTGTACCAGACCTCCGGTTCCAGACGGTAGCTTCGCTGCAGATCTAGGATAAAGAGGGAACAAGATCCTCACTTGAGCATCAGCATCCGTCCACTGTCCGAACCCTCGGTGGTTTCCACTCGATATAGATAGACACCGCCTGGAGCAGCATTGCCGGTACGGTCCTGTCCACGCCAAAGCACAGAGTTGAGTCCTGCATTGACACTGACATCACTGGTGTGGACCAGTCGACCGAGGACATTGTAAATTGACAGGCGGGCGGAGCCAGCCTGAGTGCATTCAAACCGAATTTCCGTGGCGGGATTGAAAGGGTTGGGGTGGTTACCCAGAACCCGGAAAGCCAAAGCCGGTGAATCTTCTGCAGGGCTGAGGTTGTCTTCGTCGATAGCCCACTGCTGACCGTTAACACTGTAATTTGCGATACCGTCCGTGACGATGGAAATGTGCCCATCTACAACCAGGAGGTCCTGGCTGGAGAGAGTACCGCCGTCACCTTCTTCGGTCTGGTAAACAAAACTACCGTATTGAACCAATCGGTCGAGCACATCCTGATGAGGGTGTCCGTAGCCATTGTTTCCCACGGAAATAACAGCCACTTCTGCCTGAACTTCCTGCAGGAAAGTTGGGTTGCTGCTGGTGTAACTCCCATGATGATTCACGTGATAAACATCGATGTCGCCAGTGAGTGGAGCCACACTCGATTCAATATCTTCGGTGCTGCTGCTGTTGCCACCGGTCAGGTCGCCGGCTTGGAAATAATCGAAGCCACCGTATTGCACGAGGAGGCAGACGTCGTATTCGTTTTCGTAGCTGCTGCTGTCAAATGGCGGGCTCAGCTGATCGTTGCTGTTGAGGGCCAGGCAGGTTACCAAAACACCTTCACCAAGGTCTATTTCCTGGCCGGGTAAAAGGGTCTGGCGTTTGGAGGCAACGGTGGTGGCATAAGTATTGTAGGTAGCAGTGTGATAATCCCAGCCTCGATCGTACACGGCTTCCCGCACAGGGATTTGCTCAAAAACTTCATCGAGGCCGCCAATGTGATCGGCATGATAGTGACTGGCCACCATATAATCGAGAGTATCAACACCCACCGATTGGAGAAAAGGTACAATTATAGAAGTACCACGACCACTTTTTCCGCCGTCAAATAGCAGAGTTCGACCACTGGGGCTTTGAATGAGGGTGGAGTCTCCCTGACCTACATCAATAACCGTAATAGTGAGGTCACCAGTGGCCAGAGTTGGAATGGCTCCAAAAACCATCATTATGACCAGAACAGTCATCAGGCAGAATGCTCTCAAAGGAAGTTTGCGGGATGCATTTAGCATCTAAACACCACCAGATTTCGGGAAAAGTTTCAGAGTTGCTTATATTATAGCAAAAAAACCACCAATAATACAGGGCAAGTCGAAAAGAAATATTAATTGTGGCAGAAAAATAAGTATTTTGATAGTATATGAATATTCGAAAGTAATTGGTTGCAAGATTGCTTGGGTTGGGGTTTGGTGTCGGTGGAGGTGGGTTTCATCACTTTTCCACAGTCTGGGGTTTTAAAGAAAGGTGCATTCCATGGCCAAGATTTGTATCATTGGGGCGGGTTTTGCGGGACATACCGCAGCCCTATATCTGGGAGACAAACTCGGACGAAATCATGAAGTGACGGTAATTAACCGTTCTAAACAATTTGTCTACATTCCTTCTCTGGTCTGGGTTGGCATTGACCGAATGGATGTGGAAAAAACTCAATTTGATCTGGAAACTGTTTACAACAAGTTCAACGTAAAATTCATTGCCGGAAAAGCAACCGAAGTGCATCCGGATAGCCAATATGTGGTGGCCGAACCCAACGGAGCTGTAGACTCTGTACAAATCGATTACGATTATCTCCTGATTGCCACGGGTCCGAAATTGGATTTTGAGGCGACTCCAGGACTGGGCCCAGCCACCGGAAATACCTGGTCCATTTGCTCGCCACCTCATGCTGTGGAAGCCCGTGAAGAATATCTGAAGTCAGTGGCCAAAATGGAGAGTGGGGAACGACAGCGTATTGTTATTGGCACCGGACATGGTGCCGCCACCTGTCAGGGAGCTGCTCTCGAATACATCACAAACGTTCATAAAGATTTGCTTCGCCGTGGAATCCGGGACCAGTGTGATCTTACTTACTTGTCCAACGAACCGGAGCTTGGCGACTTTGGTATTAAGGGATTGAGCGTAAAACACAAGGGTGTCCCGCGAACCGCGGCGGATTTTATCGGGGCAGTGTTTAAAGATTATAACATCATTCCCATGGTGGGCCGTGGTGTTACCAGTGTGGAAAAAGACGTCATCAACTGGGAAGATATGAAAGGCAACAGCGGAACCACCGGCTACGATTACGCCATGCTTATTCCCCGGTTTCTGGGGCAGCCTCTGAAATTTGTGGGTGCCAATGGAAATGATGTGGCCGACAAGGTCGTCAACCCAGCCAATGGTCTGGTCACTGTTGATGCCATTTATGGTCTGAAATACCCTGACCTGGAAAAGAACCCCGATGCCTGGCCGGGAGTTTATCAGAATCCCAATTACGAGAACATCTTTGCCGCAGGAATTGCGTTCGCACCTCCGGGGCCAATTTCCCGTCCTCATATGAATCCAAACGGTGTTCCCATGAGCCCGGCTCCGCCGCGAACCGGTATGGTCTCGGGAATCATTGGCCGAGTTGTGGCTCTGAACATTGTGGACCTGGTGAAAAAAGGCCGCATGACACACCACGAGCGCATGACTGAAATGGCCGCCGCCTGCATTGCCTCCATGGGCGACAGCCTGTGGGATGGTTCAGCCGCAGTTATCATGGTGTACCCTGTGGTTCCAGATATGAGAAAGTACCCCAACGAACAGGGTCGCGATGAATTTGTTACGCACTTGGAAATGGGACTGGCCGGGGCCTGGATGAAGCGCATGATTCACACCACATTCATGCATAAACTCCAGGGTCGTATTGGCTGGAAAATTATTCCTGAATAAGCTAGTCCGGGCAGAGGCCTGTTAAAAAGTGAGGAAGAAAATGGAAATTACAAAAAAAGACAAGGCCATGATGAACAACAAGTTCATTCAGTTCTTTCGGTTCATTGTCCTGAATCTCAAAATTCTCAAAGCGGTGGACAGCAGCAAACGTTCATAAAGTTTGGACCCTAAAAAAAGGAACCCCTGCCGAAGCGGGGGTTCCTTATTTTTGGTGCCTGGAAAAGGTTACTTAACCTGATCCTGCAGCCATTTGGTAGTTACGCTTTTTGGGCGTTCAATGGGTGAACCCACGGCCCGGTCAATGATCATTTGACTGAGCATACCCATGGAGCGGCTTACGGAGAACAGCACTGTGTAGTAGCTGAATTCCCGCAGTCCGTAGTGGTGCAACAGGGCGCCACTGCCAGCGTCAACATTTGGCCAAGGGTTTTTAGCTTTGCCGTGCTCTTTGAGCACACCAGGGACAATTTCATATACCTTGTTGACCAGAGCCATGACAGGATCGTCGGGGAAGTGCTTCATGCCGAAGGCACGGAAGGCTACAAAACGAGGATCGCTGACACGCAGAACAGCGTGGCCGTAACCGGGAATTACTTTTCCACCATTGAGGGTGTCCCAAGCAAATTGGGTTAGTTGCTCGTCAGTGGGAACGCCCCGGAATTTTTTCTTCAACTGGAGGATCCAGTTCAGACATTCCTGATTGGCCAAGCCGTGCAGAGGTCCCGCCAAACCATTCAGGCCAGCGGAAACACTGTAATAAGGATCGCTCAAAGCAGAGCCCACCAAGTGACAGGTATGAGCGGAGACATTGCCGCCTTCGTGATCGCTGTGCAGCACAAGGTAAAGCTTCATGCATTCTGCGAATTCGCCGCTTTTGTCTTCAATGCCCAGCATGTGAGCATAGTTTTCGGCAAAGGTCAGCCCTTTTTTGGGATTGATGCGTTTGCCTTTTTTGAAGCGCAGACGATAAATGTATGCCGCAATGGTCGGGATGCGGGCCAGAAGATCAAGGCTGTCTTCAAGGGTCGGCTTCCAGTAATCCATTTTGTTCATACCCGCAGCGTAAGCTTTGGCAAATTTACTTTCGCGCTGCATACAAAGAATGGCAGTGTCGAGCATTGCCATGGGGTGAGAATTCTTGGGCATGGCTTCGAGAACCTTCCACACATAGGAAGGCACTTTGGCACGGCTGTTCAGTTCTTCGGTCAGGGCCCGACGGTCACGGGCGTTGGGTAATTCACCGGTACACAGAAGGTAGAACGTATCTTCAGGAGTTTTGTTGGTCAGGTTGCCCACGGGGATTCCGCGAATGAGCAGGCCGGTGTCAGGTGGAACTTCAGAAGTGTCACAGACCATACCTTTTACACCACGCATGCCACCGTAAGCCTGGGTGATGGATACATCGCTGATTTTGTGATCGCCGTGATTTTTAACCAGGGTGCGAATGTCATCTCGCCATACGGGGATTTTTTTTGCCAGCGAATTCTGGAGTTTGGCCATGAGCTATCTCCTTGAGTTAAGTGTTGAAATCACAAATCATCAGGAAACCATCAGGAAATCAAGATGAAAAATGTTTTCATTTAAAAAATTGCGAACTTGGTAAATTCATAAAACCCATGATTTTTCCATGGGATAACATTTACCAATCCCGCGTTGCATTCCAAACGATAACGTAACAATTGTCGCAGAAAAATTCAACATTAGTGTTTCATTGAATCAGTTATTTTCATGGAAATAACAGGGAATGGCGATTAACTTTCCATTAACCAAATACTCATTCATTTGATGCGGAGGATGACATGAATGCAGAAGTAAAACAATGTCTGGAAATTCTCGAGAAAGCCATCGTTTTCGAAGAAGAAGGAATGGCCTTCTTTCTGGACCGTGCGGAAAGTGCTCCCTCGCAACTGGAGCGGAACCTTTTTAACTCTCTGGCAAAAGATGAAGCTGGCCACAAAGCCCATTTGGTCCGCATGCGCGATGATCTGGTCAAAGAAGATACAATTGATATTCTGCCAGATGTGGATGAAGACCATATTATGAATGTCCAGAGTATTTTCACTCAGTCACTGGAAGAAGTGAACGACCCTTATAACTTCAAAACCGAAGAACTGGAAATTCTTGAAGGTGCCATGGAAGTGGAGCGCAAAGGTTTTAATCTCTACAACGATGCCGCCAAAGTTATGACCAACGATCGGGTCAAAGCCATCTTTGAACATTTGGCAGGTGAAGAACAGAATCACTACACCCTTTTAAAAAATACTTACGACTATATGGCTGACCCCGAAGGCTTTGCTGGTTTTGACGGGAATCCCATGCTGGATGGTGGATAAATTGTCTGAGCCCAATTCCAATAAGAACAACCAGGATTTTTTCCGTAACAATGTAGTCCTGGCTCCCATGGCTAAAGGGGGAAACCTGCCATATCGCCGATTGTGCCGTGAATTTGGTGCTGTTCGCACCTGCAGTGAAATGATTCTGGCCTACAAACTGGTTAAAGGCGGCGATAAACCTCTTTTGCGTTTTCATGAAAGTGAAACTGATTTTGGCGTACAGCTGGCCGGGAAAAAACCAGCCATTATGGCCGAGGCTGCCAAGATTGCGGTGGAAAGCGGAGCCAAATTCATCGACTTGAATTTTGGTTGTCCCATTGACCTGATTGTTCGTTACGGATCCGGGGCTGCCCTGTTGAAAAAGCCAGGTAAGCTGGCGGAAAATGTGGCGGCTGTGCGAGAGGCTGTCAGTGTACCTTTGTCGGTGAAAATTCGGTTGGGGTACACTCAGGAAAAAATAAATTGCGTCAAAATTGCAGGTCTTGCCGAAGCTGCGGGTGCCGATGGCATTGCGGTTCACGGTCGGACCCGTGCTCAAAGGTATCGGTTGAGTGCGGATTGGGGCCCCATTGAAGAGGTGGCTCAGGCTGTGAACATTCCCGTCATTGGAAATGGAGATTTGCTGACTCCCTGGGATTTGCAAAGGCGCAGGAATGAAACTTCGGTTTCTTCATTTCTGGTGGCCCGGGGGGCTTTGGTCAAGCCATGGATATTTAAGGAAATGGCCGACGGCGCCGCCTGGGATATTTCTGTAGAAGAGCGCTGGTCTGTATTGCGAAAGTTTTTTGAATTTGCCTGTGAATATTTTGGCGATGACGAAAAGGGCCTGAGAAGAGTGCACCAGTTTTTTATCTGGCACTGTGACTTCTGGCATCGGTATCGACCCTGGACAGAGTCTGATTTCCAAAACCAGTTGCCCAATTCACTAATTCAGGCCCGGGAGTTTGATATGGTCGGCTGTGATGATCTGGATTTGTTGAGCAGTTCCGATTCTGCGGATTATGAGAAGATTTGGGAAAGGGTTTTGTCTCTGGGGTAGAGTGTTGGATTCTTTTGCGGTACCGTCGTGGAGAACAAAACTACTTGATCAACAATAGTTTTGCTGCGGCAACACCGTCATTATTTGAAATCCGCAGAAAATAGGTTCCTGAAGCTAAGGCGTGACCGGAGTTGTCGCGTCCATTCCAGGTAACTGAGTGCTGTCCCACCGAATATGAAGATTCATTCTTAAAGCTTTTTACCAGTTTTCCCCTCAAATTGAAAATCTGCACATTCAGGGACCCCTGGACCGTTATTTGGAATCTGATTTCGGTCATGGGATTAAATGGATTCGGACTGATCGAAATGAGCTGAGGAGCTCTCGTGGGGAAATCTTCGTCTGCTTCAACTCCCGACACCAGGTTATTGGAGGCACCAGGGGTGGGAATTGGAAAATTGATCCAGTTGCCATGGCCATCATTTTCCCGGCCTTCACTGACATCAGCATTCTGACTGCCAAAAATCCGTCCATCAACAAGGTTGTTTCCCTGGGTGAGGGGAGAAAACAGGGCAATTGTTTCACCACTGGCACTCAATTTGAAGTTAGTATGCAGGGGCCCGTCTTCAGGGTCAGAGTCGCACCAAACCAGCAGAAATTCACCCGCATTAACAGTGGTGTCCGGGAATGCCCAGCGGGTGGGTTGGTCCAGATTGTCGGTTAGATAATATCCCGCCAAATGGGCCGTTCCAGGGCCATGGTTATAAATCTCAACCCAGTCTTCGCGGGTTCCGGTTTCATCGGTTATTCCTGTAAGATTGGATGCCAAAAATTCATTAATAAAGAGACTGGGTGGTTCAATAGTGGATATTTCCTGGATCCACGGTAGAAATGTTTCCTCCCCAAAAAAATTGACCCATGCTAATTGGTAAAAATAGATTTGATTGTTTTCGGCTGATTCGTCGTGCCAGAAATATTCGGATGCCTGCCAAATTCCGCCCGTTCCTTCGAGATTTTCATTCTCAACCCATGAAACCAAAGGGGTTAATTGATCGGCTTGGTTGCCCCGAAATAAAACATATCCATTGCAATTTTGTTCGCTGGCTGTAGCCCAGTGAAGTTCAATTCCTGAGTCAGGTTCATGAGTTCCGTTGAATTGCACCAGCTCTACAGCAGATCGGTGTTCTTCCATGAAGGCATCAAACTGGTTGTTCAGAAGGGTGGGACGGGTATGGAACCAGGAAAATAATTCAGCACCTTCAATCTGGTACCAGTTACTAAGGGGCCAATTCCACCGTTGGCTGTGCCGGGCCATTTCCGACTCTTGTCGTTCCATAATTTCAGTGAGCCGGGCATTGAGGCTCACTTCACTGAACCAGGTATTCATTAACTCAAGGTAGCGTTCTCTGAAGAGTTGTTTGAACTCACTGTTTTGCAGCAGGGCCCGAAAAGGAGCAGCCCAACGAATTCGAGCGGTGGCTGAACCGGTGAAAATGGCATCGGGAAGGTATTGCTCATATTCCTCCTGAGAATTGATGGACAGAAAATGAAAAAAGTCGGCTTGGTAGTTTTCCGAATAAAACAGGCCGTCTTCATCCCAGGACAAATACTGCCAGGGGCCATCTCCAGACTTAAATTGAGCAGAGTTATATGAGCTGCCGTTATCAGTGGTGGCCCCGTAAATATTGAGCAGGAGCCAGTCTATGTAACTGACCATATCGATTGTTTCTTCGGCATGAAGAAAAAAATCATGGCCGGAAAAATCACCTGGTTGTCGACACTCATACAGGAAAGCCCAAAATTCGGATGCATCGCCGTGTTTGGTTTCGCCGTCCTTGATCAAGGCATAACCACCGGAATCCAATTGGTGAGTATGCTCGATAAATTCTTCATCAAAGCGCTCGCGCAAGGGATAAAAGCCCCAGTATTCGCCGTTGAGGTAAACAGCCAGAGGTGCCCAACGGCTGGCTAAATGACCCATATCGTGGAAAACCTCTGAGGCCAATGCATCGGTAAAACAACGTCGGGGTTCCAATCCGCAACGGAGAATGAGCCGGCGGAAAGATGTTGGCTCGGAAGCGAAAAAATCATACTCGGTCTGGTCACTGGAGCCATAATCGTCAAAATAAAAGCGTAACCCTTTTTGATTGAACCGCCGACTCCAGCCTCCGTTAATTCGTAATCCCGCCGGTTCAATAAACTCAGGAGAATTGGAGCCGTCATAGAAAATAAAGTTAGCAGGTTTTTCCCATTCGCTGCCGTGTTGCAGACAATTGTCGTTGTCGCCAAAGACATAAATTCCCGTGGCTGGATCCCACAGGTTGGCAGGGTCGGTGCGAATATCGAGCACGGGAATCTGGTGCTGGGTTGGGTTCAGGTTAACGATAGCTTGAGCAGAGGCAACAACGGTGGTGGTTTCAGCAGAGGCATCGGTAAAGTGGACTATCAAATCCGAAGTGTGGTCCCAGGTGAAAATATAGCGCCATTGATTGTCGGCCAGAGTTTCCAAACCTTCCACCGGGAATAGCACCTGAGCCGGTTCAGCGGAATTGAAAGTGGCGATGATGCAGCCTTCGGGGATTCCGGGAGTTACCTGAAGATGTGCTGCTTGGCGGTGGGAGTATTCAATAGAAACATCAGGAGCTGCCATTGAGGGGGGCACCAGAAAAAGTAGTGTAAAGAGGATCAAAGCAAAATTGTTCAGCATGCAGATAATTATAGCACAGATTGAAGATGGATACTTTTCTAGAAATTTGACTCGGTGATATTGCACGATACCAGCTTGACAAAATCGCCAATCCATTTTAAAGTCTGCAATCTCAGGAAAAAGGATTTCTCCTGACATTTGACTTTTATTTTAGCGGCCTATGAACCAGCGGAAGACCGGTGAAATTCCGGCGCGGCCCCGCCACTGTAAACGGTGACGAAACCTGCACAACAGCCACTGATCCAACCCATTTTCTGGGTGACTGTCCAAGGAAGGACGGGCGGATCGGGAAGGCGCAGGGAGTAGATCGACCCGTAAGCCAGGAGACCGGTTCAAGGCCTGCCACCACCTTCGTGGGCGAGGTCTGGCCATGGCGTTCTATCCCGGCAGGGGATTTTCCGCACTTTTTTTTGGGGTTCTCCAGGCGGCAGTATTGTCGTTGATTTTGCTGTGCCCTGGTCTTGCCAACGCCCTCTCTGAGGTTTCATCATCAGCCGAAACTGCCGGGTTCATGAGCTCAGTTTCCGATACTGTGGTGGTTAGTGCCCGCGCCTTGGGCAACACGGTCAACCCTTCCGCCGCTGGAATGATTACCGTTGTTGATTTGAGCGAAGAAACCGGCAATCGGGACCTGGCCGACATTCTTGGCTCCACTGCCGGATTCCAGATCCGGCGTTATGGCGGATTGGGCTTTGCCGCGGTGCCATCATTGCGAGGTTCTTCAGCTGCCCAAATCAGAATTTTTATCGATGGTCTCCCAGTTGATGATGCCCAGAGTGGAGCAGTGGACTTATCTCTGCTTCCAGCGGAACGATTTGAACGAGCCGAAATTCATCGTGGGGTAGTTCCCGGTGGTTTGGGTGGCCTCGGTGGTGCAGGCTCGGTTAATCTGATCACCAGAAAACGAACCGAAGGTTTGAAGGCTCTGGTTAATGTGGGAAGTTTTGGACAAAAAGGTGGTCGCCTGACGTGGGGCAAATCTTCCAGCAATGGATTGAATTCCGTGCTTCTGATGGCTCATGGTCGCCGCGCCGACAATAACTACAAGTATCTCGACAATAACCAAACCTTCGACAATTCCGAAGATGATACTACCCGAACCCGCGAGAATAGCTGGTTCGAAGAATATGGATTTTGGGGCAAAGGAAACCTTAGCACACGAATGGCCGACCTCAGTTTTGTGGCGGGGTTTTTCCGTAAGGATGGTGGCCGTCCCGGACCTATCAACTACCCATCACCAGATGCATCAGTGAGGCTGGATCGCTCCGATGCCCAGCTTCAAATATCAATGCCGGCTCAGTTGAACATTTCAGGATCAACAACCCGGGTGGAACAATTTCTTTACGATCCAGAAAACCAAATTGACGATGGTTTTGGCGGTGACATTCGCAGTCTGAGTCACGATCTTACGGGTCGAATTTCCTGGGAACCTACTTTATGGACATCAGAGTCATCCCTGATTTCCAGCCTGGATTTGACTGCAGGTTTTGAACGACGAACTCAGTGGTACGAACAGTGGTATGGTGCCTCAGACGACCCAAGGCGAAACCGCGAAACTGATTCCTTTTTTGCAGCCCTTCAAATATTAGCTCTCAGTCAAAAAGTGCACGTGATTCCAGCCTGGAAGTACCAGGTAAATACCGATGATTTTCCTGCCTTGCCCGCTTTGCCCTGGTTACCTGAAGAAGAAGGGGTGGAGCATCAACGTCACGACGTCTCGCCTTCTTTGGGCCTGGTTTGGGAAGTCGTGCCCGATGCCTGGTTTGTGGAAGGGCATGTGGGCCAATCGGTGCGAATTCCTACTTGGGTGGAACTGTTCGGCCACCGGGGGGGAATTGATGGCAATCGGGAGTTGCAACCTGAAGAAATTTCCACTGCCGACGTAGCACTGGTTTGGCACCCATCAGAAAACTCGTCAATGCGTCTGGCCGCTTTTGTGGCTGAGACGGGAGAAGCCATTGTCTTTACTCAAAACAGTCCGGGCACAAGCAGGGCACAGAACATTGGCGCCACAAGAAACCATGGATTGGAAGCCGAAGGTATTTTTTCTCTTCCGGGTTCACTGCTTTTGCAGGCCAATGCCACCGTTCAGGATCCTGTTGATGACAGCATTCAGCCTCATTTGAATGGAAAATCACTTCCATATTTGAGCAATGTGGAAATGGATCTTCGACTTAGTCGAACATTGGGTCTTTGGCGTCCCTGGCTGGAGTGTTCTTTTGAAAGCGAGAAATACCGCGACCGGGCCAATACCGAACTGATCAAGGCCGAAGCTCGCACTCTTTGGAATGCTGGATTGGGTTGGGTTTTGGGTCCGGAACTGGAAATTTTCGCCTCGGTTATTAATCTGACCAACAATCAATCTTACGACATCATGCAATTTCCTCTGCCGGGACGAACCTGGCAAATGGCGTTGCGAGTGAACCCATGAAAGAGGGCTGACTGTGAAAAAAATGCTGCTGTTAACTGTAATTCTGGTGCTTCCGCTGCTGGTCATTGCCGATGACGGGCCTTGGGTTATTACAACCGACTACGGTGTTTTGGGCCGTATGGAAAGTTTCCAGCCCCATGCTCCTTACAATGCATCAGGAGAATTGTCCGTTATTCCCGGCGATGCGGTGGGGCGGTACCACGATGGTTTGGTCTATGTGGTGGGCCGCGGTGGATCCAACTTGATTCGTATACACAATCCTGCCGATGGCTTTGCTCTGGTTCGTGAGTTCTCCATTGGCGCAGGACGCAATCCACAGGACATTGCTTTTGATTCAGCAGGTCGCGCATTTGTCAGTTGTTACGATGAAGCGGTTCTGTTGCAGGTAGACACCGAAGCAGGGCTGGTGGTGCAAACATTTGATACATCATCTTTTGCCGACACCGATGGCTTGCCGGAAACCGGCTGGTTACGTGTTCACGAAAACAAACTCTATCTGACCTGCCAACTGCTGGACCGGGGGAACTGGTATTCACCCACCGGGCCTGGGAAGTTGCTTGTTCTGGATTTGGAAACTCTGCAATGGTTGGATCCTGTTCAGTTGCAGGGCAGCAATCCTTATACAAAAATCAGGGTCAGTGAGACGGGCAAGCTTCTTGTGGGCAGTGTAGGTTACTGGGCAGTTTTTGATGGCGGTATTGAGCAAATTGACCCATCAACCGGAACGTCTGAAGGTTTTCTGAGCACTGAAGAAGACCTTGGTGGTGACATCCTGAATTTCGTAACTGCAGGGCCCAATTATCTGATGGCTCTGATCAGCAATCCTTCATTTGTAACCAGCATTATCAGAGTTGATTTAACTGGCGACCCCATTCAGACAATTGTTGCCACCAATGGTTACGATCTGGCAGACCTGGCTTTCGATGGTGACTTCCAACTCTTCGTTGCCGATCGATCAACGGCTTCTGCTGGATTGCGAGTCTTTGATACTCAATCTGGCGTGGAATTAACGGCTGCACCGGTAACAACAACTCTGCCTCCGTTCCAATTTATTTTGAACCGAGCCAATGAAGTGTCCGCAGCCAACGATCTTCTTTTGAGCCTTGGGTCCTTGAAAATGAACCGGCCTTACCCAAACCCCTGCAATCCTGCCGCCGACCTGGTCATTCAGGATGAAGCCAATACCACGATTACCGTTTCGGTGTTCAATTTGCGAGGTCACCGGGTGGCTCAGGAGAAAATTAGGACCGACTCTTCGGGGCGCGTTTCCTATCGATTTGATGGACACTCCCAGAACGGGTCTTCCCTGGCAACAGGATTGTATCGGGTGGTTGCTCAAAGCAGGAGCGGATTTGCCGCTCAAAACATAACTCTTGTTAAGTGATATGGAACGGGAGGCATCGAAAATGCCTCAAAATACGGAGTGATTGAAATCTTTTTCTCCTCGGAGTATAATAAAGTCTTCAAATAATCAAAAGAGGCAGGGCCATTCCTGGGGTTGGCCCTGTTTTGTATTCCCGTCTCCGGCATCAGGTTCACCATCATGAGGCTTCATTTTTTCATTCTGGCATTCGTACTCATTTGTACGCCATCTTACGCCTATGAAGTCTCCTTTAATTGTGGGGGCAGCTCAACGTCCGCCGATGGTCTCAGTTTTCTTGCCGACACGGCCTACCCCGGAAGTCAATCTGCAGGTTATGTTGGCGGGTCTTTGGCTTTGGCAAATTATGCAGCCAGTTTTGGCGGCCCTTACCAGCCGGCGAATTTGAGCACTCGGTATCGCAAGGGCAATTTCGCCTACCAGTTCGATGTACCAAATGGGCTGTACGCAGTTACGCTTTATTTCTCTGAGCACAAGTTCCATGGTCCAGATTTGAATACTTTTTCCATATCCATAAATGGGGAAACTCAAGAACCAGATTTCGACATCTGGAACCGTGCCCGGATGTTTTACTGCTTTGCTGTGCGCTATCCGGCAGAAGTTTTTGACGGTCTTTTAACCGTCTCCATTGGCGAGTCAGGGCAGACAGCGTATCTTGCCGGCATATCCATCAGTGATGATATTCTTGGCAGCGCCACAACAGTAACGGACCTAACGGCAACCTCATCTTACAGTGGAATAAATCTTTCCTGGGACCTGCCCTCTTCACGCACTACAGAGGTAAGTCTTTACCGCGCTCTTTCCCCAGCTGGGCCGTTTGAAATGATTCATCAGCGCCATGATCTTGCACCTTTCTGGGTTGATGCCACAACAGTGGAAGGTGTGACTTATTATTATCAGGCCAGCACAATGAACATTCTGGGGCAAGAGAGCTCTGTCTCTTCGATAGTCTCAGCCACTGCACTTTCAGTTTTCGATTCAACTCTTCCGATGTATTCAGTAACCATAGACCCGGACAGCCTGTCTCTTCTGCGGCAAAATCCTTTTGACGATGTTTATTACTCTGCTGATTTATCCTTGGATGGCGACTATTTCGGCCCGGTGGGAGTTCGCTTTCGCGGGGCTGTGAGCCGTTTTGTGAGCAACAAAAAATCATGGAAAATCAAACCAGACAGCGGGTGGGTCCAGGGACGGAAAAAGTTAAATCTTAACAGCGATTTTCTGGACCTTTCGCTGATGGTCCCGCTGCTTTCTTTTGCCCTTTTTGATGAAACCGCCTGTTTCAGTCCCCGGGCCCAAAAAGCCAGTTTTTTGGTCAACGGTCAGTACCAGGGATTGTTCAGTGAAGTGGAACAGGTGGACGATGTATTCATGGAAGCTCGTGGTGTTCAACAGGTTGGGAATCTTTATAAGTGCAACAGCGATTTGCGCCTGTTGTCTGAATCTTCCTACCCTATTTTTTATGAGAAAAAAACCAATACGGATTATGGCAATGAAGACCTGGTAAGCTTCGTGGAAATGCTTAACAATACTCCCCAAAGTGAATTGGACGATATCCTCTTTCCTAAACTGAACCTGGCAGGTCAGACCGATTATTATGCCAACCGTGTTTTTGTTGCTGACTATGATTATTTCCGGCGCAATTATTACCTGTATCACCAACTGGAGACTGATCAGTGGGAAATGATACCCTGGGACCTGGACTTGTCCATGGACATTCAGTCGGTTCTCAGTGTTCTGGATTTAGGCACTGAAGAAGCACCCTCGCCCAATGGCTGGAACCGTTTGTTCGACCGTTTGCTATCAGTAGACAAATACCGTCGATATTATATAGACCGATTGACTCAACTGGTGGAGACCACATACGCAGAAGATAATTTTAATGACCTGGCTGACAGTCTGGCTCAGGCCATGGCTGACGATGTTCCCCGCGATTTCTGGAAGTTACGTTTCGACGACAATCATCTAATCACAATGCGGTTGAATCAGATTAAGTCTTTTGCTGAACAGCGCCGTGCATTTATTGAATCGGCCACTGAACCTTTTCTATCCACTACCAACCCGCTTTTTATTAATGAAGTTCTGGTAAGGAACGAGACCACCGAAGCCGATGAATTCGATCAGTTCGATAGCTACATCGAAGTCTACAACTGGAGCCATCAACCGGTTTCGCTAAATGATTATTGTCTGAGCAACGGTGTTGTGGACCCTCAGTCCGGCATTCTTCCCAATGAGGTTCTGGCACCCGGTGGCTTCACTATTTTCTGGGCCGACAACCAAAGCGAACAGGGCAGCCATCATTTACCTTTCACTCTGGATCCGACCCAGGGGCAGGTTCTTCTATATTTCCAGAACGAATTTTCCACCGCCGTAGATTCACTTTCCTACACTCAACAGTTCCCTGATGTCGCTTTGGCTGTGCCTGTTGATGGCTGGTGGCCTTTCGAACTGGCCAGTCCTTCACCTGGCCTTTCGAACTCTTTCAACAGCGAAGCGGCTCCGGCATTCATCAACGAATTCATGGCTCTTAATTTGACAACCCTGACCGACCCTCAGGGCGAGTACGAAGATTGGGTCGAAATTTACAACCCGCTGGACCAACCGTTGAATTTGACAGGGTATCATTTGAGCGATGAGTCCCTGAACCCGGGCAAGTGGGAATTTCCCCCTGGAACCGAAGTGCCCGCCCAGGGCTTCCTTCTGGTCTGGTGCGATTCAGACCCCCTCGATGCAGGCTTGCACACCAATTTCAAACTCAGTGCCTCTGGTGAATCCATTGGTTTGTATGGCCCAGCCGGGGCCGGTTTTCCATTGATTGATGAACGCATTTTTGCCAGTCAGGTGGCCGATGTATCGGAAGGCCGCCAGCTGGATGGCGATCCCGTTTGGATTACTTTTGATAGCCCGACTCCGGGGCAATCCAACGCGCACCTGGTGGCTGTGGATCCTTTTCAAAATCAGAATTTTTTCAGTTTGTACCCAGCTTCTCCCAATCCTGTTTACGGGCAAACGACCCTCGGCTTTTATTTGGGAGAATCTGGCAACCAAACAGCCAATTTAGCCGTCTACAACCTTCGGGGACAGAAAGTCAGGCAACTATTGGACGGAACTTCGGCTCCAGGTGAACATTTCCTCAGTTGGGATCGTTGCGACGACCAGGGTCGTGAACTTTCAGCGGG